>NZ_CP073163.1 GCF_023035815.1 Borrelia parkeri | reverse complement strand
ATATTAATTAATTTTTAGTATAAATTTTAGTCAATTATATCATAAACGATTCCCAATTATCCAACAAATATTCAAGCAAAAACTTCTCAAGTTTTTGCTTGTTTTTCACAAGAATCAATTGCTTCTCCTTATCCTCTAAATTAAATCTAACAATAACGGGTTTACACTCTGAGGGACTTCTTTTAACTCTTATATCATTAATAATTTTATTCAAAGAGCTCTGCATAACATCTTGTTCACTTACATTTTCATTTTCTAAATAAGCACCTATTTTAATATATCTGTATATCATAGTTCTACTAAATTTATAATCTAAACAAAACTCATAAAAATTATCATATCCATCAAATCTGTATAATTTATTCTTCTTTATCTCATAAAGCGCCTTGGCTAATTCCAGTTTATTAACAACTTCCTCTAAAGTCCGGGCCTTAATTTCCTCTTTTAAGTTGTCTATACCTTAATCGAGCCTTTTCTTTACCGGAAACATCCTCAATTTGAGTGACATCTCCCACCCTGCTTTTAATAGTATTAAGTATATCTATTTTCATCTTTATTCCTTCAACATAAATATTTGTAAACTGGTTTACAAATATTTATGTTGTTTTTATATTTTCAACACCTTCAATAACTTCAGCAACCTTTAAATATTCATTATAATATCGTTCGCTCTCCTGAGGCTCTAATCTATAAGTAACCATCTTCTGAATAGCAACACTTCTGTGAATTTTAATCGGAACATATTCTTGATAAAGTTGTTGTAAGCTATAGAAAAATTCTTTCTTTATTTTTCTATTTTCCTCGTAAAGAGTTTGAATAACATAATAACTTTTAAAATCCTGTTTCTGATAAGCATTAATAATCTCTTGCATTTTACTTTTCAAAATATCATAACTTTCAATTGCCCATAGCTCTGCTGGTAAAGGAATGACAACCTTAGTAGCAATCATCAATGAATTAATAAGCTCTTTATTAACCGATGGGGGGGTGTCAATTAATATATAATCATAATCATCGAAATAAGGAGTCAAAATCGTTTTCAACTTATACTCCTGCCCAATAATATTCTCTCCTGAAAATTGAGAAAGTTTAATATGTGATGGAGCAAAGTGCAAATTATCTGTTATTTCATGAACAATACTCATAAAAGACTTTTTAGACTTTAATACTTCGTAAATATTATATTCTCTTATATCGATTTTATTTTCAAAATAAGGAAGAAAATAAGAAGTAACACTGGACTGAGAATCAATATCTATAAGTAAAGTTTTATACTTTTTAGAAAAAATAAATCCCAACATTATTGCTGTTACACTCTTACCAACGCCACCCTTAATTGAAGAGATTGTTATAATATCTCTCACCTCATACCCCTAGAATCTAAACACTTAAACCTCTTATCATAAAAAAGTTTATCTAAATTATCTTCAGCAATTAAGAGTTCCTCAGACAAAGAATTAACAACACCAATATCTTTTGCCTTAATTGAGATATTAAGCTTTTTAATCTTATTTTTTATTGTAAAATAAGAAATATTATTAATTTTAGCCAAAAAAAGAGGAGTATAATATTTTTTTCCCTCATATTCAATGAAAAAATTTTTCAAATTTGTTGTCTCTGTCAAACTCAACTACCTTTTTGCCATTCTTTCTTTAGCTTGTCTTTAATAAAATTTTGGGCTTCTTCACTTAAAAGCAACTCCCTTTTCTTAAAAAACAAGTCTTTAGAAGAAATTACACCTTCAATTTTATTTTTTTTTATATATCTCGAAAGATAAGAAGAATCACTATACCCCATCTCCTTTGAAAATTCTTTCAAATTTTTCAAAGAATTTAAAAATTTTAATGTAATTCGCACAACATTCTATCTCCTAAATAAGTTTTCATTAATAGCACAAATTATTGTCTAATATAACTAACTTTATTATAAACTATGAACATCATTTTGTAAATCAAATTGACAAAATAACTTTTTTAGTATATATATAAATTATGTTGATTTTGTTTTTTAAACATAGAGACAAAAAAGACCTAAAAATCAAGGTCTTAAACAAACTGAAATAAAGGATAAATCGATGAAAAATTTAAATTTCTTTTTATATAATAACAGCAAACTCAAGAAAAATCAAGTTAGACTAATAAAACTAATTTCCATCTTAAAATATCTAAATAAAAACAAGTTAGGATATAACCAACAAGACATACTTAACTTGGCCAACTTTTTAAAAAAAAGAGGGCTACGCAGTCATTAAAATGAAAACATTACAAAAAGATTTGGGCTTCCTCAAAAAAAACAATGTAATAAAAACATTCATAATAAGACTTGGGGAATACAAAGGTTCAAAAATAAAGTATATGCCAAAAAAAAACGCATATCAAATATTAAAGCAAATACTCAATTCAACAGAAGAACTATTAGAAAAAACATTCAATATTATATATAAACTAAGCAAACAGGAAAAAATCAAAAATAAAACAGAGCAAAAAAATAGAACAAAAAATAGCAGTGTATATAATAATATAAATAATAATATAAATAATAATATAAATAATAAGAAAAAAACGAGAACAGAAAGAGATGAACAGCAGCAAACAATAGAAAAGATATTAGAAAAATACATGTTACACAAGGGTAAACAACAAAAACCGACCAAAATATAAGAATAATACAGAGAAAAAATGAAAAAACTAATAAATAAACCAGAACAAAGATAGAAAAAGTAACTACAAGTATAAACTTAAGAATTTTTTTAGAACCTAAGCTACTTTGTAATACCCGAAACTTGAAAGGAAGAACATAAAAACAAACATAATAAACTAAACACACTAATAACAATAATAAAGATAAAAAATTTTCCTCATATCAAATAAACAGACTTTTTAAAGTTAAAATAAAAAAATTTATACTAATAATTAGCATGACATGTTATTTTCAAGCAGTATCAACGAGATCAATAAGAAATAAAGGTCATTCTCTCAGCAAAGAAAACCCTTGTTAAGTATTATAAATTTCACAAAAAGATTAATATCATAATAATGTTATATTTTCTGTTGGAGCCATATTAAAGCCATTACTAAAGACGAATAAAACACACCCATTCTGCCTTTAAAGGCAAAAGAGTTTAAAGCAGTATATACATACATTAGATCACAAAAATATTGCCCCTATAAATAAAAATACCACCTTATTCCCCAGATTTTTTCAGGAAATAAATGAATACCAAAATCAAGTAATTATTTGTCAAATTTAGAAATCTTTAATTGTCTCTTGGTAAGTAAAGATTATTAAAATTGATTTGTATACCTTTTGAGGTACAAAAGGATTTCTAAAAAATACTTATAGATAAAATATTTCAATTAAAATCTTTTGAGTTAAGAATCTGTGTATGAAATAAATAATTTTTTCCCATTATAAAAATAAAAAGAAAACCCCTTGGGGAAGGGGATTATTTAAAAGAATGTATGGTATGAAGTAAATATTGATAATAAATTCTTTTAATTTTAAAAAAGGAGAATATTTAATAATCAATTATTAGTTCAAAAATTAACCATTTCAAGTTTTTCTAAAATATTGATAATATTTTTTTATCAAATTTTTAAATAGATGTACCAATATTTATCAATAACCTTAAGATTTCGAATCGTATAAATATTTATCACTTTAATGACGGATTATTTGCAAGTGAAATATTGATAATTTGCCTTATATTTATTTTGAGGAATGAGGACAAGAGGTCTTAACTATAATTTTTTAAGATTATACTTTTATATTAACAAATTATATTAACAAAATTTTTGAATATATTGGGAATTAAGATAGACTATTATATGCTTAATTTGAAATCTATTCTGTTAAGAATAAATTTTACTTAGAATACAAGAAAAGAAAGTCCCTACTCCTACGTCTTGTTTTGGAGAGGATTGATAGGAGTGTTGGGGACTGTTGATAGAATGCTTTCTACCGCATTTATATCTGTTTATAATATTATTTTATTTTTTTAATTTTGTAAATATTTTTAAATAATTTTATTATATTCAATACCAAAACCAAATATTCACATAATATTGCAACAACTGGCTGTGCAAGCAAGTATAAATAAGTTAATAATAGTTAATATTTGTAAGTTATTACCGATGTTTACCATTGTAAATTTAGATGTATTTTGATTAAATATATTGCACTTATTATCTTGCGTTAGAAATCATGATCAAGGGTTTTTATTGCTTTTAAAAGTCTCATTTGACCTGTTTGCAATGTAGAAATTTTTCTTCTCTTATTTCTAAAGTTTAATTCTTGGTTTATTTTTTTATTCAATTCTTGCATTTTTTTTATCTCTAAAATACTTGGTTCATAATCGATCCATTTTTTGTCTATCCACCCTTTTTCCCATTCATAATAGCCTTCATTATAGTTAGTTCCATTAGACTCATCGAAATGTCTTGAAAGTGCTGATATTAATTTTGCACCATACTGAAGCATTTTATCTGTTTCTGTCTTTGAGATAAATTCATCATAATCATAGGTTTTACCCGTTTGCATATTGATGATATCAACAATTAGTTTAAAGGTATTTATGCAATTCATTGCAATATTGCCAAATGGAAGATCCGGACTACTTAAGCACTTGATATTGATCGCATATTTACTCTTTAAACTTCTAGGTATTTTGAAGAAATCGACTATAAATCCATCAACTTTGGCTTTATAATTTGCCTCATACTGAGAATTACCGAAAAAGGTTTCCCGATTACCCTCGGTAATATAATTATCATAATTCAGTATCATAGGCAATTTTTTTTCTTGAATATTATCTTGTTTAATATTTTCCATCCCATATCCTTTTGAGATCAAAAAGTTTTGCTTTGACCTCATACATTATTATAATATATATTAAATAAGAACCGATACAAATAGCTGGTGATTTTTTTAGTATGAATTTTTTGTTTGCTTAACATAAGATTGACACCCTTTTATCCGGAATCATTATTTTTTATATTTGATATTGTTTTTTTGCTGGTTTGTGATAAATTTAATTTATCTTTAACCTTTAACCATTTATAAGAAGCTCTGAGCAAGCAATTTTCTCAAAGCTTCTTATTGCTATATTACTACACAGTACTAATATAGTATTTTTTAAAAAAAGATAGACAGTCTTACTTAAATATATTGTCTTACGGATAGTTGTTTCACCATAAAGACTCAAAAGAGTAAGACATGCGTCAACAGTATAGCAACGCATAAATATCTGCTCATAGATAACTTTTTCTAAAGAAAATTATAATCAATTCAAATTCACCAATTTTAAAAAATACTATATTAGTACTGTGTAGTAATATAGCAATAAGAAGCTTTGAGAAAATTGCTTGCTCAGAGCTTCTTATAAATGGTTAAAGGTTAAAGATAAATTAAATTTATCACAAACCAGCAAAAAAACAATATCAAATATAAAAAATAATGATTCCGGATAAAAGGGTGTCAATCTTATGTTAAGCAAACAAAAAATTCATACTAAAAAAATCACCAGCTATTTGTATCGGTTCTTATTTAATATATATTATAATAATGTATGAGGTCAAAGCAAAACTTTTTGATCTCAAAAGGATATGGGATGGAAAATATTAAACAAGATAATATTCAAGAAAAAAAATTGCCTATGATACTGAATTATGATAATTATATTACCGAGGGTAATCGGGAAACCTTTTTCGGTAATTCTCAGTATGAGGCAAATTATAAAGCCAAAGTTGATGGATTTATAGTCGATTTCTTCAAAATACCTAGAAGTTTAAAGAGTAAATATGCGATCAATATCAAGTGCTTAAGTAGTCCGGATCTTCCATTTGGCAATATTGCAATGAATTGCATAAATACCTTTAAACTAATTGTTGATATCATCAATATGCAAACGGGTAAAACCTATGATTATGATGAATTTATCTCAAAGACAGAAACAGATAAAATGCTTCAGTATGGTGCAAAATTAATATCAGCACTTTCAAGACATTTCGATGAGTCTAATGGAACTAACTATAATGAAGGCTATTATGAATGGGAAAAAGGGTGGATAGACAAAAAATGGATCGATTATGAACCAAGTATTTTAGAGATAAAAAAAATGCAAGAATTGAATAAAAAAATAAACCAAGAATTAAACTTTAGAAATAAGAGAAGAAAAATTTCTACATTGCAAACAGGTCAAATGAGACTTTTAAAAGCAATAAAAACCCTTGATCATGATTTCTAACGCAAGATAATAAGTGCAATATATTTAATCAAAATACATCTAAATTTACAATGGTAAACATCGGTAATAACTTACAAATATTAACTATTATTAACTTATTTATACTTGCTTGCACAGCCAGTTGTTGCAATATTATGTGAATATTTGGTTTTGGTATTGAATATAATAAAATTATTTAAAAATATTTACAAAATTAAAAAAATAAAATAATATTATAAACAGATATAAATGCGGTAGAAAGCATTCTATCAACAGTCCCCAACACTCCTATCAATCCTCTCCAAAACAAGACGTAGGAGTAGGGACTTTCTTTTCTTGTATTCTAAGTAAAATTTATTCTTAACAGAATAGATTTCAAATTAAGCATATAATAGTCTATCTTAATTCCCAATATATTCAAAAATTTTGTTAATATAATTTGTTAATATAAAAGTATAATCTTAAAAAATTATAGTTAAGACCTCTTGTCCTCATTCCTCAAAATAAATATAAGGCAAATTATCAATATTTCACTTGCAAATAATCCGTCATTAAAGTGATAAATATTTATACGATTCGAAATCTTAAGGTTATTGATAAATATTGGTACATCTATTTAAAAATTTGATAAAAAAATATTATCAATATTTTAGAAAAACTTGAAATGGTTAATTTTTGAACTAATAATTGATTATTAAATATTCTCCTTTTTTAAAATTAAAAGAATTTATTATCAATATTTACTTCATACCATACATTCTTTTAAATAATCCCCTTCCCCAAGGGGTTTTCTTTTTATTTTTATAATGGGAAAAAATTATTTATTTCATACACAGATTCTTAACTCAAAAGATTTTAATTGAAATATTTTATCTATAAGTATTTTTTAGAAATCCTTTTGTACCTCAAAAGGTATACAAATCAATTTTAATAATCTTTACTTACCAAGAGACAATTAAAGATTTCTAAATTTGACAAATAATTACTTGATTTTGGTATTCATTTATTTCCTGAAAAAATCTGGGGAATAAGGTGGTATTTTTATTTATAGGGGCAATATTTTTGTGATCTAATGTATGTATATACTGCTTTAAACTCTTTTGCCTTTAAAGGCAGAATGGGTGTGTTTTATTCGTCTTTAGTAATGGCTTTAATATGGCTCCAACAGAAAATATAACATTATTATGATATTAATCTTTTTGTGAAATTTATAATACTTAACAAGGGTTTTCTTTGCTGAGAGAATGACCTTTATTTCTTATTGATCTCGTTGATACTGCTTGAAAATAACATGTCATGCTAATTATTAGTATAAATTTTTTTATTTTAACTTTAAAAAGTCTGTTTATTTGATATGAGGAAAATTTTTTATCTTTATTATTGTTATTAGTGTGTTTAGTTTATTATGTTTGTTTTTATGTTCTTCCTTTCAAGTTTCGGGTATTACAAAGTAGCTTAGGTTCTAAAAAAATTCTTAAGTTTATACTTGTAGTTACTTTTTCTATCTTTGTTCTGGTTTATTTATTAGTTTTTTCATTTTTTCTCTGTATTATTCTTATATTTTGGTCGGTTTTTGTTGTTTACCCTTGTGTAACATGTATTTTTCTAATATCTTTTCTATTGTTTGCTGCTGTTCATCTCTTTCTGTTCTCGTTTTTTTCTTATTATTTATATTATTATTTATATTATTATTTATATTATTATATACACTGCTATTTTTTGTTCTATTTTTTTGCTCTGTTTTATTTTTGATTTTTTCCTGTTTGCTTAGTTTATATATAATATTGAATGTTTTTTCTAATAGTTCTTCTGTTGAATTGAGTATTTGCTTTAATATTTGATATGCGTTTTTTTTTGGCATATACTTTATTTTTGAACCTTTGTATTCCCCAAGTCTTATTATGAATGTTTTTATTACATTGTTTTTTTTGAGGAAGCCCAAATCTTTTTGTAATGTTTTCATTTTAATGACTGCGTAGCCCTCTTTTTTTAAAAAAAAGTTGGCCAAGTTAAGTATGTCTTGTTGGTTATATCCTAACTTGTTTTTATTTAGATATTTTAAGATGGAAATTAGTTTTATTAGTCTAACTTGATTTTTCTTGAGTTTGCTGTTATTATATAAAAAGAAATTTAAATTTTTCATCGATTTATCCTTTATTTCAGTTTGTTTAAGACCTTGATTTTTAGGTCTTTTTTGTCTCTATGTTTAAAAAACAAAATCAACATAATTTATATATATACTAAAAAAGTTATTTTGTCAATTTGATTTACAAAATGATGTTCATAGTTTATAATAAAGTTAGTTATATTAGACAATAATTTGTGCTATTAATGAAAACTTATTTAGGAGATAGAATGTTGTGCGAATTACATTAAAATTTTTAAATTCTTTGAAAAATTTGAAAGAATTTTCAAAGGAGATGGGGTATAGTGATTCTTCTTATCTTTCGAGATATATAAAAAAAAATAAAATTGAAGGTGTAATTTCTTCTAAAGACTTGTTTTTTAAGAAAAGGGAGTTGCTTTTAAGTGAAGAAGCCCAAAATTTTATTAAAGACAAGCTAAAGAAAGAATGGCAAAAAGGTAGTTGAGTTTGACAGAGACAACAAATTTGAAAAATTTTTTCATTGAATATGAGGGAAAAAAATATTATACTCCTCTTTTTTTGGCTAAAATTAATAATATTTCTTATTTTACAATAAAAAATAAGATTAAAAAGCTTAATATCTCAATTAAGGCAAAAGATATTGGTGTTGTTAATTCTTTGTCTGAGGAACTCTTAATTGCTGAAGATAATTTAGATAAACTTTTTTATGATAAGAGGTTTAAGTGTTTAGATTCTAGGGGTATGAGGTGAGAGATATTATAACAATCTCTTCAATTAAGGGTGGCGTTGGTAAGAGTGTAACAGCAATAATGTTGGGATTTATTTTTTCTAAAAAGTATAAAACTTTACTTATAGATATTGATTCTCAGTCCAGTGTTACTTCTTATTTTCTTCCTTATTTTGAAAATAAAATCGATATAAGAGAATATAATATTTACGAAGTATTAAAGTCTAAAAAGTCTTTTATGAGTATTGTTCATGAAATAACAGATAATTTGCACTTTGCTCCATCACATATTAAACTTTCTCAATTTTCAGGAGAGAATATTATTGGGCAGGAGTATAAGTTGAAAACGATTTTGACTCCTTATTTCGATGATTATGATTATATATTAATTGACACCCCCCCATCGGTTAATAAAGAGCTTATTAATTCATTGATGATTGCTACTAAGGTTGTCATTCCTTTACCAGCAGAGCTATGGGCAATTGAAAGTTATGATATTTTGAAAAGTAAAATGCAAGAGATTATTAATGCTTATCAGAAACAGGATTTTAAAAGTTATTATGTTATTCAAACTCTTTACGAGGAAAATAGAAAAATAAAGAAAGAATTTTTCTATAGCTTACAACAACTTTATCAAGAATATGTTCCGATTAAAATTCACAGAAGTGTTGCTATTCAGAAGATGGTTACTTATAGATTAGAGCCTCAGGAGAGCGAACGATATTATAATGAATATTTAAAGGTTGCTGAAGTTATTGAAGGTGTTGAAAATATAAAAACAACATAAATATTTGTAAACCAGTTTACAAATATTTATGTTGAAGGAATAAAGATGAAAATAGATATACTTAATACTATTAAAAGCAGGGTGGGAGATGTCACTCAAATTGAGGATGTTTCCGGTAAAGAAAAGGCTCGATTAAGGTATAGACAACTTAAAGAGGAAATTAAGGCCCGGACTTTAGAGGAAGTTGTTAATAAACTGGAATTAGCCAAGGCGCTTTATGAGATAAAGAAGAATAAATTATACAGATTTGATGGATATGATAATTTTTATGAGTTTTGTTTAGATTATAAATTTAGTAGAACTATGATATACAGATATATTAAAATAGGTGCTTATTTAGAAAATGAAAATGTAAGTGAACAAGATGTTATGCAGAGCTCTTTGAATAAAATTATTAATGATATAAGAGTTAAAAGAAGTCCCTCAGAGTGTAAACCCGTTATTGTTAGATTTAATTTAGAGGATAAGGAGAAGCAATTGATTCTTGTGAAAAACAAGCAAAAACTTGAGAAGTTTTTGCTTGAATATTTGTTGGATAATTGGGAATCGTTTATGATATAATTGACTAAAATTTATACTAAAAATTAATTAATAT
>NZ_CP073162.1 GCF_023035815.1 Borrelia parkeri | reverse complement strand
TATTAAACTCCTATAATGTATTACTGTTAATCATAGTAACGCAATACCGGATAAAAAGTAAACCTATTTATAATAAAAATATATTTTTTTAGAATTTAACAAAAATAATATATCAAAAGTTTTGACAAAAACAATTTTTTGCTATATTATTTTATTTATAAATACATTATAGGGGGGTTAATATGATAAATATGACAAAAATAAATGAACAAAAATCAGAGGTGGGGATGCAACAATTTAGTTTGTACAGGCAGATGATGTTTGAAGGATTTGAATCTTTTGCATATCAAAGTCAAGAAAATTTTAAAGGTAAACAAAAACAGTTAAGTAAAATAAATAAGATAGGACGTAAATTACCAAAAATTGGAAGAGATGAATGTTTTAAGTTTAATAGTAAGGTTGATTTTAGTATTCAAAGAGAAGCATTAAAGCATATGGGTGCAAGTGAAGTTGGAAGTATGTTTATTGGAGCTGATTCTTTAGAAAAATTAATGCGAGATAGGATACTTAAAGCTATAGGAAGAGAGATTCCATTTGAAGATAATTTAAGCATGAGAAAGGGGAAGATACTAGAGTCTTTAGGATTTGATGAATTTGTTCGTATGCACGCAGGCAATATTGAAGTGTTGCATAAAAACAAATATGCAAACGGTGTTGACAAATATAATTATTTTAAAAAATTTAAGGGCCGTGAGACATTAGTTGGTTCAACAATTGATGGATGGTTTGTAAGCATCACAGGAGAAGCAGAGTTACTTGAGATCAAATTTAGTGATAATCTTTACTTAAAAAGTGCAGCTTTTGAATACAACAGAACCGGTAATTTTTTAGAAAATAAATATTTCTTCAAATATTATGTTCAAGTACAAATGCAACTCTTATGTACAGGTTTAGATAGGGGAAATTTATTTATTATCATAGGTAATGAGGCTATCAACTGTGTAATTAATAGGGATGATAATTTTATTAGTGCTGTAATGACTGAGGTTTCAAGATTAGAGCAGGAAGTAAGTCGTATTGCCAAATCTTTAAAATCAAATAGTGATATTGATATTAAAAATATTGATTTAGACGAGCTGAGTGTTATTATTGAAGATTTTTTAAAGAATAGCTTTGTGTATCAAGAGTTGTGTGATATGGATTTCAAGTTTGAATTTTTAACATTTTTAAAAGCAAGTCATCTTGAGATTGATGAAGACGAAAATTTGAATTTGAAGAGACATCTTGAAAAGATTATTGCATTGCAATCTGAAATTGACAAGGTAGAAGAGACAACTAAAAAGGATTATGCGTTAGAGTTGTCTAGGTTAACAAAACCTATTAAAGATAAACTTAAATTTCAAATAGATGCTCTGGTTAAAGAATTTTCTTTAAATGAACATATAAATTATGACTTTGATGGGAATCTATTCCATTTAGATATGAGTAGGAGAGCTATTAAGGATAGATTTAAGTTTTTAAGCTCTGTTATGGATTTTACCTTTAGTAGTAATTCAAATGTAGTTAATGATTGGTCCACTCCTATTTTAAATGCTGTTTAAGGGTACCTTTATGAGGTTTATATTTATGGTTTTATTTTTGGTAATTACTTATAAGGCTTTAAGATTTTTATGTAAGTTTTGCATGCGAAGTATAGCGAGACTCATTCAGGATTATTATTCAAGACAAGAATTTTTAGAAAATATGAGAAGACTTGATTGTGATTTAAGACGTATGGAGATGTTAAGTAGGATTTATGATGAGGAGAGTTCTGGTGTTTGATATTAACTCTTTAAGTATGTCTGGTCGTTTAACAAGAGACTGTGAGCTTAATTATACTAGTAATAGTCTTCCTATATTAAAATTTACTCTGGCTAATAATAGAGGTGTTAGGAGGCGTAGTTCATGGGAGAGCCAAGCACAATTTTTTGACTGTGTGATTTTTGGCTCTAAAGCTGAGAGTCTTGCTGTTTTGCTTAAACGAGGGGTTCAAGTTGTACTTAGTGGATCCCTCGCTTATGAGAATTGGAGAGATAAGCGTACAGGTGAGGGGAAGAGTAAATACAGTATTTTGGTAAATGATATTCAAATCTTAAACTCATCTGTTAAAAAACAAGAGACTAATGATTCTCAGTCTCAAGATGAGTTTTATGAAGATATTCCTTTTTAGTAGTTATATAAGGTAAATTAAAAGTTAAGGAGGTATGGGGTGGTAGTATCAAAAAGGGAGCTTATAGAAAATATGATGGGAGCTAAATATGATTTTGAAGATGTTTTACTTTGTAGGAAAGACAGACAAGGAGAGATGCTATTTGAGAGACTTTGCAGAGAAGGGCTTACTATTGGGAATGCTAAGTTATGTTTAGATGTGTTTTTAAGCATTTGCAAAAAGAGTCCTGACTTCGATTCAAGATATGGGATACTTAAGATTAACAAGAGGAGTATATTTGTAGATAGTTTTTTTAGTATTTCTATATTTTTAGATCAAATTCTAAACTTTTATGATAGTAGTGTAGAGTGTCTTCTTGAGGAGCCAGACTTAGAGATTTAATGGAGGTTGAAGGTTAGAGATGAAAATAACGCAAAATAATCCGAATTTAATTTCAGCAGTACGTCAATGGGGATGTTACTTTTTATCTCTTCATTATTACATAGAAAAGTATAAAAAGTTGCAGTTTAGTGTTCTTGATATAAATAAGAATTATCATAACTTTGTTAAGTTAGGATATATAAGAAGTAATTGTTATATTCTAAACCCATGCGCTGTGCTTAGACGGTTTGATATTAGTACAAGTGTGAGGTGGGAAGGCCCTGCTTACAGATGTTTAGATGGAGAATTTGAGATAAGTGAAGTTAAGATTAAAAATACACCAGGATATCATTTTATAGCAACTAATGAGGCATCTGTGCTTTATGATTCACTGATGCTTAAAGAGCGGGGTGTTGAATATGAAATTACATCAAGGAGAATATTTAAGAAATATTGAAACTACTAAGTAGAGAAGGAAGTAAATACCTTTATAGTGCTGATATTATAAGTCTTTTTCCTAGGCATACCCAGTATATTGAAGGATTTTTTGGTACAGGAGCTGTATTTTTTGCAAAGCCATTAGCCCATTACAATATACTCAATGATAATTCTAAATTTATATATAAGTTTTTTTATATCTTAAGACAAGACCCTGAGTTGCTCTACAAGCGTGTAAGAGATGCAATTATTTATGATAGCATTATTAATGAGAACCTGGACAAAATCGAATACATGGTTTTGCGAAGTTTGTATTCACTTTATGCTTCATCCGGCGTAACTATGAAGTTAAATCGAAGTAATGCTAAGAGATTGTTTTTAAGTACCCTTCAAACTTATAAATCTAGATTTAAAGAGATGCTTGATAATGCAATATTTACGTCACGTGATATTTTTAAATTTTTAGCAGCACTACCTAGGCGAGATAAGGTAAGCTCAACATTTGTATATCTTGACCCTCCATATTCAATTTCACGTGGAAATCTTGCTGATAATCGTGGATGGAATTTAGATTCTCTAGAGAGACTTATTATAGAGATGAAGAGATATAGTTGGCAATTTGCAATAAGTGAATTTGATGATTTAAGAGTAGTTGAGCTTTTCTTAAAGCATAATCTTTTTGTAAATTATGTAGCACGCTCAACTGGTATAGCTAGTATTTTTAAGAAAACTAAACATGAAATACTAGCTACTTCATACAAAACTAATAAGTCAAGGATGGACTTCCGTGATACTCGTTATATTCAAAAGGAAATGTTTAAAATGCAGGCGTAAATTTGTATATGGAAAAAAGACCCTAGAAAAGTTTAGAGTCTTTTTTTTCCCTGCATAATGAAATTTTAGTTTAAAGAATATATATATTATAAACCAAAGAATTATCAAAAACAAAAGCTTAACAAATAATTTTTATGTAAAATAAATACCTAATTTTATCTTTAGGTATTTATTTTGAAGTTGGTAAAATTTTTGAAGTGGGAAAATAGTACCTTAGGTGTATGAAAAATATTAGCAAAAAATATGGGTTATTTCAAGCTAGTTTTGATATCTTTGTAAGCCTGTATTTTACTTGCACTTGAGAGTCCATAAACATTATCAATCTCAGAAGTAGATGAGTATTTCATAAGCTCTTTAATTTCAAATGAATTATATCCTTTAGACTTTAGTGATGCTATAAATATATTACGGAGTATATGTAGAGATTTGCGATGTTTAAATCCTCCCTTAATAAGTAATTCCTTAAATTGTTTTGAAATCTTGATTATGCTAACTTTATTGTCACGAAATTTAAGTTTACTTTTTTGAAATAGATAAGTACGTCTACTGTCTTTGTCTCTAGAGCCAAAATATTCTTGATGTGCCCTCATAATAGAATCAAATTCAAACTTACTAATAACTACTTCTCTTATACAGATATTGCTGCGTTTTTTAGCTACATTAACACGAATAGAATAGAATACTTCACCATTACTGCTTGTCTCTTTATATATATCAGTAAGTTTTACATTTTGTATCTCAACACCCCTACAACCAGTAATTGAGAGTAAGTGTACAAACCATCCTGAGATTGGATCTTGTTCTTTAAGTCTCTCTATAGAGCGTTTTACTAGTCTAGTTGTCTTGTCATTTAGATAAAATCTTACAGGAGTGTTTAATTTTTTAGTATTTCTAGTTTTAAGTGAGCTTTTAAGTAGAGATAATTCTTCTCTTAAGTGCTCATTTTGCATTTCTAATTCTTTAATTTTTAAGTTAAGATTGCAGTTAATTAAATGTTTCCCTTTCATGTAATTTCAAAGTTAACTAAATAGTTTAAAAATAGATAAAATTAGTTATAAAAATATTAGCAAATACTTACATGTAGAGTCAATTTTTAAAGGTCTCCATTGCATAGAAAATATCTTACCTAAGGTTGTTTATGTAAATAGATAGGGTATTTTTTTGTATGTTTGGTTAATATATCTAGAATACTTTAACCTAACCTTAACAAATACTTCAAATTTTACTCTCCGTAGACTTTATTTGTCTATTTAGTGGCTTTCCATTTTGCAATGAGACATATTGTTCTTGAAAATTTAACTTTACTCTTTCTGTTAACCAAAGGTTTACTTTTATAGTTACTCTTACCATTTTTATAACGAGTTTAATTTATTCTTTTTCATGCTTTTTTATCTAGGATATTTGTTGCCTTTTTCTCTTAAATCTCTCTTTCTTAAATATTATTTCTTAACTTTTTGATTATGAGAGGTTCTTTAACCACCTGCTCCTACTTGACAAGTGCTTGTTGCTCCTTCTTTAAAACCATTGAGCGTACTTTCATCCATTTTACTAAAATATCCTTGTACAACGGTTTTAAAAGTGCTTTTACCCCCATCATTTCCATTACATTTTTCAAGTTCAGTATTTATATGTTCAAGGGCTTCCTTTATTTTAGATTCATCATGATTTAAAAATTTGTTAAAAAGATCATCATTACCCAAAGCTTGTTTTAAAAAATCTAGATTTGTTTTTTGAGTTTCATTTAATTTTTCTCTTAACACTTCTTCAGGTGTTTTTTGTACTTCTTCTTGTTCTTCTAAATTTCTTTTAACTCTACTCTTAGGTGTAGCATTTCTATGCTCATATTCACAACTACTAATTAGTAGTGCCAATACCAAAATAAAATTAATTTTATTCATATAAATCCCCTTATCTTTTTTGATTTAAAAATATATCTCTATTTACACATCTTGAATGTGCATGTAGTTATAAGTATTAATTGTTTTTGTAAAATTTATTGTTTTGTTATAAATTTTATGTTAAATATATTTTTGTTAACCTATTAGTTAACTTATATTAAAAGGTATGAGTAGGGTAAAGAAATCATTAGATGATTATGTTGTGTATTTTAGAGAAGGAAAACTTAATGACGCTAGTATTGCAAAAGAGCTTGGAGTTAGTCGTGTTAATGTAGGTCCTGTGATGCGATATTTACTAATGTTAATCTTACAAGTAAGCATGAATTTATCTCCCCAATAGCATATTTAGATCCTGCATACAGTATTGGAGGAGATAATACAGCTATTTGTGTTCTAGAGCGAGTAGATCAAAGTTATTATGCGTTTATATTTCAAGAAAAGTTACCAGTAGGTGATCCTAAGATGTTAAATACAATTAAAACTATACTTACAAATCTTAATGTACACAAACTATATGTTGAAGATAGGGATGATATTTCTGGGCATGGGAATGTGACTAAAACGTTTCTTAAACTTAGAGCGGGTATGAGTCATAATTTTAAAATTGCTCCAATTAAACCTATAAGTAATAAATTTACTAGAATTGCTACGTTAATAGAGCCATTTGCAACATCTAAACTTAGTATTATGGATTATTCAAGTAAGTCAGCTATATCTGATATTTATAAGTATAAAGGAGATGGTAAGAGTGATGATGATTCATTAGATAGCCTGTCAGCATCATATATGTTATTGACTTTGGGTGCTCGTTCTCTTAAAGCACATTTTACTAAAATAAGGTTCCTATAACACTTAAAATATTATATAATAATTACATAAGGAGTGTTTTTATGGGACTTGCTCAACCTGTTATTACTCAACAAATGGTTATAGCTGAACTTACTAAAGCCGGTATTAAGAGAGATATCGCTATTGATCTGTCTTACAGATATTATAAAAATGAACTGACTTACAAAGATATTGAATTCTTAAAAGAAAACTTTGATATAAAGTTGAAACATTTAGAAGATGGGATTAGTAGTGTTAAGGATGAACTTAATACCAAAATAGATACTGTTGAGAATAACTTTAACCTTAAACTTGAAAAAGTCGAAGCTCTTTTACAATCTGAGATTAAATCTGTCAAAATTGAACTTGATAACAAGATTGATAACAAATTTAATGAACTTGATAACAAAATAGATACAGTTGAAAATAATCTTAACACTAAAATTGATACCAAATTTAATGAACTTGATACTAAGATTGATGTTAACAAAATGGAGCTTGATAGTAAACTTGATAAAACTGCATCTGAACTTAAGAGTACATTAAGACTTCATGGTTGGATGTTTGGTACTCTTATTACTCTTAATATAGGAATATTTTTAGCATTAATGTCATTATTAGTAAAGTAAATTTATTTATCTAAAGCCCCCCTTATTTAATTGACTTTCTGTCAATTATTTTTTTTAGTCATTTTTTTACAAAAATTATTTAAATTTTGTTAGAAACAATTAGTTTTTGTCAATTGTTGCGTTATATTTTCTCCATATATTTATGGTTAAAAGTTAAAGATATCATGATTTCAAATAGCAATATAAACGCAAGAGACTTATACCGTTACTCAATATTTTTTAGAAACTACATTTCAAATGTAGCAGAGGACACTCTTAAGAATGGAATTACCTTAAATAGTATTGATACTGCTTTTAATGTTAATGATGCTTTAGAAACCTTAAAAATAGAGTTGAAAGAAGCGTTATTGCAGTGTTTAATTAGTTACCGTTTTAATGGTGTTGGATACATTTTAGTTAAAACTGCTGACGTGCTGGAAGATTTACACTTAAGCGTGAACCTAGAACTTCCTATTGGGTTTATGTATCTTGACTATAACAATGTTCGTGATGAGGGGCCTGACTTTAATTATATAACATACACTTTCAAAATAAATACAGATGAGAAGATATCTTATAGAGAGTTGAAGATTCATAAGAGTAGGGTAATCATACACTCTAATTATGATTATATACTTAAAGCCTACAGTCCATGTTATACGCAAAGCTTTTTGCTTAATATATATCTTTTTGAACAAATATATAAAGAAATAGAGAGGAGAATAGAGCAACATAACTTTTTATTTTACAAGGATGAATCATTAGTAGCATTACAAGATGCACTGAGTGATGTTACGACTTCATTAGAGCTTTTAACTAAGGGCGTTAATTATAAGCCAAGTATATTTTCTAACCTGTTTAAAAGCAATGTAGATGAAAATCAAAATCATATAAGCACATTTAAGAGTGTAAATAGCGATTTAGAGCGAGAGCTTACACGGCTTAAATCTAACTTAAATAATAATGGTATTTTTTACAGTGGAACACCAGATGCTTCACTGGAGGTTATTAAGTATGATTTAACCTATTTAAAGGAAGCATTAACCTTAGTAAAGGCAAAGATAGGTGCTGACACAAAAGAGCCATTAACTAGAAGTTTTAATGAGCAAACCAAGGGGCTTGGAAATGATGGGAAAGGGGATAGGTCTAATTATTATGACTTTTTAAAAAGTGTTCAAGAACAAATTGAAGTTACTATTAATAGTAAACTTGTTAAGTATTTCAATCTTAAGATGCATTTTAATTCACTGTATGTGCTAAGTGAAGAAGAAAAAATAGAGAGAGATATGAGATTACTTGAAATGTATGACAAGTATGTAGCTTTAATGCTACATCCTGCCTTAAGTACAGTTGATAAGGCAAATTTACAAGACAGATTATTTATAAAAATAAAAGGAGATTAATATGGAAGTAGAGAAGACAAATGACTCTGTAAAGACCGCTACTGATACAGAATCAGTAAGTAAAACACCGGTTATGGTGAGTATAAGTGCTGCTGAATATGAAGAATATAAAGCGTATAAAGCAACAAAAGAATCTGATAATAAGGCTTTAAGTATTAATGAGCGTGTATCAAAAGAACTTGCTGAGGTTCAGGAGCGTGCATTATTACAAGATAAACTCTTAAAGGAAGCAACACGTATCAATGAGATTGATACACTTGCAAGTAAATACTTAAGTAATCACTTTAATAAAGAGGCATTACTCTCTAAAGGATATTCACTTGATGAGATACTCTTAGCCCAAAGCCGAGAGCTTGTTCGAAAATATGTATTACCTGAAGAGATAAAAGCTATAGCTAAGGTTGAATCAACAGAACATCTTGAAGGAAAGATATTGGAACAGCTTTTAGATTTGGCAAAGGTGAATATAAAACATAGAAAGCGTAATGTGAGTATGAGTGATGTTTCTTCTAAAAATGGGAGTGTTAAATTTAGAGAGACAATATCAATCTCAGATCCAAATTTCAGACCAATTAATCGAAGTGAGATTACAGAAGGTATGATACAGTTTCATATAAATAAACAAAAACAGACTTCCGAAAGAATAAACAAACGCAGTGCTTAAGGGGAGGTTAGTGTGTCTAATAATATCACGCAACTTAAAAAAGAATATGAAGATAAACTTAAAGAAATCAAAGCATTAATGAAGAATCCTAGTAGTGACTTAGCTACTTTTAGTAACAATACTGATTTTAGAGATAAGAATTTACATTTTAGTAATTCTGGTGGAACTAGTACAAGTTCAGATACTGTAATTGTTAACTATCCAATTAAGGGATATCCATACAAGAGAGGAGTAAAGTTATCTTTTGAAGGTGACTTTGAACCTCGTGTTGAAGCTGGGGGTGGTGATGACCTTTTTGGTATATGCATTAATATAGATGATTTTACACAAAGGGCAACAGTAGTACCAATTACGGAATATTTTGAAGGGTACTTAGTAGTAAAAAAGGATAGTCAATCTTCAATTAATGCTGGAGATAAATTGTCCTTCAATACAAATGGTGAACTTGAAAAGGCTAGTACTTCAAATAACACTAAAGTGAATGCAATAGCTTTATCAAAAGCATACAAATTAAATGATAGTCTCTACATAATAAATGTTAGTGTATTTGGAAATAGGGCATTGAAGGGTAGTTAATGAGTTCTGTAAGTGAAAAAATAACTACTTCTAGCGGTATTAAAGGTAATAAAGAAGTTCAAGACAGTGATACTTTGCATTCAGATTATGAATTAGAGAGTCAAATGGCAAATTCAGAGCAAATAGAATTTTTAAAAACACTAGATGTAGAAACATTAAATACTCTAGATACTCTAGAGGATGTAGAATCATTGAGAATAAGTAGTCAGCCTAAAAGCCGCAGCAAAAGACATACACCTGCACAAGTAGCGTCACTTGAGACTCAATACAGAGATGCAATCCTAAAGCTTAGACAATACACTAAGAATCAACATGAAGATAGGGCTTTATTTAGTGGTTTTGAGAATGGATTTCAAGATAAGATGAAAATTATTGATTCTAATGCCCTCTCAATATCTAGTAGTGTTGACATTATAGGAAAGTATCCATATAAAGGATGGCCATTCAAGCGTGCTGTTAAGCTTTCAGTAGAGAGTGATACTGTTTATGTCATACCATCTAATGATGAGGATATGTATGGTATATGCATTGATGTTGATGAGAGTACTGACACGGCATCTGTAATTCCAATAACTAATAATTTTACTGGATATTTATCAGCTAGTGATGCAAGTATAAAGATAGCAGATAAATTAGATTTTGATTCAAACGGAATGCTTATAAAAGCAGGAAGTGGTGGCAAAAGAATGATGAATATCGTAGCACTTGATGACGCATTTACCATTGATTTAGCACCAGATGATGCTACCCGTAAGGGACAATACAAATTACATTTTGTTGAAGTAACGGTGTATGGTAATAGATCTTAAAGAATTTTTAATTATCAAAATAGGAGGTTAAATATTGTCATCTAATAATATCACACAATTAGTCAAGGACTATGAAACTAAAAGAGATAAGTTGAAAGGACTTATGAAGAATCCTAGCAATTATTCAGCTACTTTTAGTAACAATACTGATTTTAGAGATAAGAATTTGCATTTTAGTAATTCTGGTGGAACTGCAACAAGCAGCAAGACTAGATTAGAGAATCATCCAACTAAAGGTTATCCATATAAACGAGGTGTAAAACTTGTTGTAAATCCTTTTACCCAAGGCCAGCCACACTATGAACCACATGTTGAACCTGGGGGTGGTGATGATTTATACGGTATATGTGTTAACATAGATGATTTTACACAAAGGGCAACAGTAGTACCAATTACAGAATATTTTGAAGGGTATCTTGTTGCTAAAGATAATTCTATTAAGGAAAAAGATAAGCTTAAATTTAATTCAAATGGTGAGCTTGAAAAGGCTAGTGGATCTACCAATGTCAATGCTATAGCTACATCAGATTCGATTCAGTTGTCAAGTGACGTTTACATAGTAAGTGTAGTAACTTATGGAAATAAGGCTTTAAATTAAGGAGATTTTATGTCAGATTTATTTGATTTGGAATATTATTCAAAAGAAATTGCAAGTGTTATTAATGATGTAAGTACACCAGAATTTTACAAATGGTTAGCAGATGAACAGTTTGAATACATCAATCTTAAAACTGGTTTTGTGAAAAGTATCAAATGGGATGCGTTTGCAAATAAAAATCCTACAGCATTAATAGATGAAGTTAATGTTATCTCAACTATGGGATTTCGTTCAGAAACTATAATGCTTAATTACCTAAAGTTACAGTATAAGTTTAGACATATAAATCAATATGAAGAGAACTTTTATACCCATAACGGATATATTGGAAATCCAAATAACAGTTTGCTTCCCTTTAGAGAAGCATTTAAGCTTACAAGTGATGAGATTATCAAGATTATCGATCATTTTATTTTAACCGGTACTGTCACAGTAAAAAAAGATGGTAGGAGTCAACAAGTATTACTTCCTAATATGTACGGGCTACTTAATATGCCAAATCAAGTTAAAGAAGAAGTTGAGGCTTCTAATAAAGATAAAATGGATAAGATCTTTGAAAAAATAAAGTCAGGACTTGCAAAATTAGAGCTAGGAAAAGAATTCTCAACACCTATGGTGGTATTAGTTGACCCATTAACAAGTTTGAAACTTGTTGAACCATATGCAATACCAAGTACGTCCTCATCATCTAATGTTTATTCTTCAACTGTTTCATGGGAAGATTTCCTTATTAAGACCATAAAGGCTGTTAATAATAGAAGAGAAGTATATATACAGACAAGTCATTTACTAAAAAACCAGATACTCATTTATCCAATGAGTCCAAAATTACTAAAGTTAAAACTAAGTAGATATACGTTACCAATTCTAAATAGACAAATTGATAAGGACTCAACTGATATTGCACATTCATACCTTGATTTTGTACTTGGTGGGCTCTTAGCAACAGACAATACTATTTTGAGAGTTGATATTAAGCAAAGTTAATTATTAGTAGGAGAGGAGTAGATATGTCAGGAGAGCTTCAAACACTTCATAGTAAAGTCTTAAGTTTACTTAACTTAAATGAAGAAATATTATCATTTACACAGTTTGAAACTTACACAGAACTACTTGAAATGATAATAATAACTAAAGGAATTAATGCTCGTGTGATTAGCTCCTCCCATCTGATACTATTGCTTTGTTACTATATAGGCTGCAGGCTAAGTCAAGCAGGGATGATACGTGAATTTGGTCTTGAGAGGATCAAAAATGAAAAGCTAAATGAACTTGAAATTTCATATCACCCTGCTAGTAATGAGACTAATACTACTTTAAGTTTTTGTAGACAGTTTGAATCTTTACTTAGTTCTCTAAAAAGCCAAACAAACATACCCTCTTGTTGTTTAGGATTTATAAGGTGATGAGTAGCATTAGAGATAGACTTTCAAAGTTAGCATCAAGAGTAATCTCTTATTTTAAGAATGAAGAGACTTTAAAACTTTATAAAGGAACCTATGCTTACCTGGAGAATTTAGCCTCGCATGATATAACTTTCAATAAGAATAACTCAAGTGAGTTTAAGGGAGTACTCTTTAGTATAAAAGCTGACACGCTTGCAAGCGTTCCTGAAATTAATCTTTATGATATAAAATCACTTCACAAACTTTATACTACGTCCAATTTGGATTTTGAACTTAAAGATAGAATTTCAGATGAAAGTACATTTTATGAAATTCTAAGTATCGACTCTAGTGTTGGCTATCTTACTATGATTTTGAAGGAAGTAGAATGGAAGTAGAGATTGGTTGGTTTGATAAACGAAATGCTAAAATTGCAAGTCTTCATGAGATGGGTAGTAGCAAATTGCCTTTAAGGTCACATCTTTATGCTGTTGCTGATAATTATAAATTTAGAGAGTATATAAATACACCTTATATAAAGGCATGTTTTCTTCAAAGTCCAAAGAAAGGAATGCAAGCTATAGCAGAAGCATTTATTACTTATTACACAAATTATGTCATATCCGGTAAGGTAAAACCATCACTCTCTAGTAAGACAATTGCTTCTAAGAGAGATAAAGGTTCTCCTCATCCAGAAGTTGCTCTGGTTGATACTGGGGAGATGATAAATTCTATTAGCTATAGGATAAATGAGTGATATTAAGTACACAGAACATACACAAAAGCTTAATCTCTTATTTTAAAATTTTTAAAGAACGTATCTCTAAATTAGAGATAAAGTTAGATTTAATTAATACATACAATCATCCATACATGTCTAAATACACTATTCAATGTGAAAACATTATTGCAATTAAATTTGAAAATATGGACGATCTAACGTTAGGCTCAAGAGCTGGTGCATTTTACAAAAATGTAAATGAGTTTAGTTTGCATTTTCAAATATTCATTTTAAGTCAGGTTATAAACTCTAAAGACAAGGATGCTTATTACACCATGTTTCAAATTTATAGTCTACTTAGCGATTTTATTTACGAGAATACTTGTAAGTTAACACTAGAACAAGAAGAAGATGATAAATACTCAATTAGGGTCAACTTATATATTTACCCTACAACAAATATGCAAAACAGTGGACTTGTTAAAATTGATTCTAATTATAGCAACGCTGCATATTGTTGCAGTCAAGCTTTTAAAGCTAATGTACAAGTAATAGAACAACTAATTAGGGAGGAGAAGTGAATGCCGCAAGATACAATTAGTGTGAATTTGGCACATTCTAGATTAGATATAAATTATGTAAATTACTACGCGCCTTTACTTGTTTACAAATGTGCCAAAATTAAAGTTAACACCACAACACCCAAGGTAAAAATATTAAACTTAAATATAAATAACTTTGAGAGACAGATTGATGCACTTGAGAAAGAAGGTAGTAATGGAGAGGATGAATTTGGTAAGGAAAAGGAGTACTTAAAGAGCGCAATACAAGCATTCTTTTCTTCAGGTGATGCTGGACTTAAATCAGTTAAACTACTTATATATAAAGAAGGCACTGAAGCAAAGGCAATTAAGACAGAGCTTAGAGATAATAGATATACATTTATTGTACTTATAAACACCTATGCAAGTAACAGTGATGGTGGTGATGGACTTACTATTTACAAGGATGATTATACACATTTTAAAGACGATAAGCACTTTTTCGTATTTGCAACTAAAGAATCTGAAATCAAAGAACTATTTAAAAATGGTAGTAACTCTAAAGAAAAAATTATTGTTATCCACTCTAAAGGTGATGAGAACCTTCATTTGCGGTTTATATCTAAATACTTACATGAAGCTAGTATATTTCAAGCTGCTAATCCTTATGGACTCAAACTTAGCGGCATGGAGCCTATTACTGATGATGATACAATTTCTAAACTTAGAGGGGCAAATATTAACTTCTACTCACTTCTTAATGAAACTGGTCTTGATGGTGTTAAAGCTTTCAAAGAAGGAGTAACTCTTTCAGGCACTCCTATTGATGAACTCTTCACTTACCATTATATCAAATATGAATTTACATCAGAGCTTATTAGAGTATGGAATTTTAATGGTAGACAAAATAGTAAATTATCAAAACTGCAACTCTCAGGAGAGCGAGATAATGCTTACAGTGCAGCTATTGAATGTATGCTTAAACGTTTCATTGATGGAGGTCTAATTGTTGCGTACTCTAAGCTTAAGATTCAAGTATCATCAACACCTCAGCTAAAGCTTTTATTATCCGTAGAGATTACTTATAACCACTCTATGAACGCCGTTCTTTTAAACATTACAGCACAAGATATACAAAATTATCTAAATAGCTTAAAGGAGACTTAAACAATGACACAATGTTATGATTTAAGAAACATAGTTTTTTCAATTGGCGGGCATGAGATTCAAAGCGGTAAGTTAGAACTTACAAGTGAACCTACAACAAGAGCGGTAGCTAGCAGTGAAGATAGAGGGTTTCCCATAGTTAGCTTTAGAGACCCTAGAACCATTGTTTTTATATTCAATATTGAGGTTTCAATTGGAACTTATGATTACAAACTGCTAACAAAGCTTTCAAAAGACCAATTCTATAACATGTCCAAAAGTAAAAATGAAAGAATGTTAGATTTAGTATTCAATGACTTGGAAGACATCAAAATCATATCTAACTCTGCATTTTTTGCAGAAGAACCTTCAAGAAGCTACTCTGCTGAGGCTGAAAAGGTTACTTTTGAGATAAGAGCAGTTGGATGCACAGTTGATAATTAAATTTAATAATTAAGGAGGATTTGTGATTACACGTTACAAAATGAATATTTTAACTAAAGACAAAACACATACATTTGAAGTAAGAGTACTTCCTGTCTACAAGTGGGACTCTATATTAGGATTTTCACAAAGTGAAGGCATACATAAACTAAATGAAATTAAATATTTAAGCGAAATTACCAATTTAATGATTAAACCTGGCTTTTTAGATGAATTTTACTTTATTTTAAATGAAAATAGAGAGTACATTACTTACTATAAAGAATATCTTCAAGCCATACTTTACTCAATTCAGTTTGATACATTCAAATCAGATCCTGACTTTAAGAGACCAAATTTAGTTTACTTAAGTCATTATCTAAATAATACTAGTGGCTTTATACAATTTGATTACATTGATGATAGTTGGAATTATGAAGAGATAATACAAAATATCAAAATATAGAAGGTATTTAAAACTTATGAAAAGCAGTAGTAATGAATATATACAAGTATTACATGAAACTAAGCTTGAATATTTTAAGCTACTTGAAGAGATAAAACAAAACAAATATTTCTTTCCAATTATCATGGGTGTTTGCACTTTAAATGACGTAAAAACACTAAATTATAAAGATTTAATGGAAGTTAACAAAATATCTGAACTTAAACTTGAAAAGCAAATATTTGAAATGTTCCTTAGTAAAGGTGTATTATGAATGATACAAAATTTACAATTAAATTTAAAGGTGTACTTGATCACGCATTAACTCGCAAATCTTTAGAACAAGATATAGCCAAACTAGAACGTTTAATTAAACCTAAGCGATCACATCTAAAGAGTACTAGGGATATATTAAAACACAATTTATATGAGAAGAAACGTGAACTAGCCAAACAAAAAAAATATGAACGTTTAAGGGAAAGTGTAGAAAAGTTTAGACTTACTAAGACTAAAAAACTCATTAAGCTTGGATACACATTTGAAGACGCTAGGCGAAAAGCATTCAAGCATTCCTTAATGTCAACTAAAGAGCGAAGACGACTAGAATATGAAGATTTGAAACGTGGGGGGCACAAAGCAACAACACTTAACAAAACCGTTCAAAGTAGTATTCTTAAAGGCGCTAGTATTTTAAAAATCGCTGCTGGGACTGCTCTTGGAAATGCTGTTAGTAGTGGTGCTTCGGGAATATTTAGTTATGCTAAGAAATCTTTAGAAGAAAATGCAAAATTAAGTAAAACACATGCAATTACTTCAAAAGTATTTACAACAGGTGAGAAGAAATCATTAAGTCACATGCTTAAAGGATTTTCCGGTTTTGAAAGGGATTTAGAGAGAGAAGATTTCCTAAACTTGGCTGGGATAATTAGAAAAGAACTCGAATTTTTAGGTCAAAACAATGACAATAATCTTAAAAAGGCAGTAGAATTTGCTGCAAAGCTTAAATCTACTGGGGTTGTTGATGATACTAACTCGGCTATTGCAGCAGTAGTAGAATTCTTGCAAGGTAAAAGCGGTCCTCTCTATGACATTATGAGCTCATTTAAAGAGTTTACTGGTAAATATAATGAACGAGCCGCAATGGAATATGACATACTAGCACCAGGCCAGGCCCTTGATTACAGAAGTCATAAACTAAAGGAAGTAATTAACGATTGGAACTCACTTAAATTTCCTACTTACTCAAGCTCGACAGAAGAGGCTAAAAGTAGCTTAGAAAAGCTTAATGACACAGGTTCAAAACTTACTGCCAAGGTATTAGAACCGTTAGTTACTTCTTTAAACAAAATACTCGATTGGGCTTTAACGTTTAATTTTCAAACACATGTTATTAACCCCTTAATAGACGGGTTTAAAAGTTTTTTCGGTGACATTAACGAATGGCTTATAAAACTTGGCAAGAGAACTTTAAAATTAATACTGCCTAGTAAAATATACAGATTGGTATTTGGCAGCGAACCTGCAACAGATAAAAGTCATTCACCACTCTTAAGTACTGATACTGAAGCAAAATTAGAAACAGACGCAAGTATAAAAACACCAAGGTAAATATATGATATCACAATTTACAACTGATTTTACTTATAAATACAAAGACACAGCACCCCTAAAGGCAACCCTAGACCCTTTAAATCTTACACCATCACAAATAACAAATATCCTTAAAGAAACATTCAATGAAATCTCTACCGTGTTTATGGCATATAATTTCTTAAGTTTATGTCCAAGGATGGACTTTAAAGGACTTGGATATGTCCCTCAAGGGTTCTTCATTTTACCTAAAAGTGAACTAATTAGCACAACTTACACCACAACATGTTCAAAACATCCTGTAATTGACTATTACACACGTAAAGCTGAATATGTAAGCTACAATCCAACTTTTACTGGCGAAGTTATCACACTAAATAATGCTGTATTAACTAGTGCTTATAAGGAACTGCTTAATTTTTCAACTAATACGGCTTTTGGAAAGTTAATTTTTCCTCATACTAGTAATTTAGCAAAACAACAACTGGTTAACAGAGTTGAAGAGAGTGTACCATTTAGCCTCTACAGCCCAACTCTAGGGTTTAGAAGCATAGTTGCAATTACATCTCTTACCCTTAAAGACACAGTATACCTTGATGAGGTTGAAATTAGTCTCACATTAGAAGTTCTTAAAACATTTAATGTATATAAAGGATAAGGAAATGGAAGAAAGGCTTATCAAATACGACTTTAAAATCGAATTTTATAACATAAGTCAAACTAGCACATCAGAAGAAAAACCTAAAATCATAATTAAAACTGAAGACGGTATACACATTGACATATCAATATCTGATATTTACTCAAGCAATAATTATGTGTGTGCAAAGAGAAGCAAGCTAAGTCTTTGGAACTTATCTCTTGATTTTACTCGTAATGTAAATGAAGGAGATATTGTAAAGATATTTTATAAAAAATTCGCAGACTCTAGAGATTATGATTTTATTATGTCAGGGTATTTAGGTGTTCCTATGAGTACTGATTATGATAGTGGTGATTTTAGTGTTGATCTTGAAGTTCATTTGGCAACAAAAAGTAATTACTTCAATAGCAAACTTGACATAAATCAATTTCAAGGCATGAGTGTAGAGAATGCCATCTCTATAGCATTTCCTAATAGACATATAATCAATATGAGTTATGCTGATAGAACAAAAATTATAACTGAAAGTTTTTGTGCAAATACTCCTCTTGAGTTTATTGAAAAGATAACTAAAAAGTATGTTCAAAGTGTTAGGACAGATATTGCACCTAAAGATCACAGACAACTTATTAAAGAATCAGCTCTCAGGCACACTCATGTTGAGTGTAATTATATCTTTACTAACGCCACACCTGAAGCTAAAGATACAAATTATATCTTTCTTGAAGATTTTGGTCTTCACTTTATCCCGCAACAAGAGATTGCTATTGGAAGTACCCGCAATATAAGACTTATATATTGGAATGCCAAGATTATGTATACACACAAACTAAAAGTTGGTGATAGGGTCAAATTTCTAGATTCGCTGGGGAGTGAAGTTAAGAGTAGCATTATAGAGACTAGTGCTGCTTTAAGCAATACTGGTGAGTGCTCACTTACCTTGAAGCTTTATGATGACTCTAATTATTTAAATATCAAAGGAGAAGCTCGATAACTTATGAACTTGAATTATGAAATATACAGAATGAACAGCCAAATGAAAGGTTCAGCACTAACACAAGAAGAGATAAAACTATGGACTTACAGAAATATTTTTATCTCTAAGCTAGGAATAATTAAATCTTTTAACTCCTCTACACAAGAAGGTGTCGTTTTACTCTCTGGAGAGACAGATTTAGAGATTAAAACACGCAATATATCAAATATGCACTTTACTCTTAAAGAAGGTGAGAGTGTTATCCTTCTTCAAAGTAGTATTAACCTTTTTAATGAGGATGATGATAATTATTTTGATAAAAACTATTTCTATATTCTAAGGCCTATTAATATGCAAAATGCTACTATCAAAGTTAATGACTTTACAATTGACATACAAAATCCCATAGACATTAAAGCTAATAATACAAGTCTAAGAGCAGTGCTGGAAGAGATTGTATCTTGTCTATACAATTTAAGGGTTACTGGACAATCAGTAGTTGAACCTAGTTTTTATAGTAATCTTACAAAGATTACAAGTAAAATAAATATGTTACTTAAATAGGTTTTTGTTAAATTAAGCAATATACTTGCTACCTTGAGGGTTAAAAATTGGATTTACAGATTGACAATCAATTTAATTCTGTCTTTAAACAAGACTTAGCATTAACTAATGGAATAAATGAACAAAAGCAACGTTTATTTATTTTCCTTAAAACTCCAAAGGGTAGTATTAAAAATGCTCCTCATTGGGGATTTGACTATGATCTTGCAGCAAGATTTGCTAAGACAAGCTCTTTAACACAAATTAAAACTTACCTTTCAAATATCATACAAGACCTAAGGATTGATGCTATAAACATTGAAACAACTATTATAAATAAAAAATTAAACATTACATTTGAATTTGCAAACGACACTTTGAATATGGAGATTAAAATATGAGTATTCTCTTTGATCCTGACTTTGGAACTTTAAAACAGGATATCCAACAAATAATTAATACCAAACGTGAATATTTAAGAGACACGTATGGAATTATAATTAATAATGACCCTACATCCATTTACAATATAATTGCAAACTCACTTGCAATAAAAGAATATGAACTAATAGGTGAGGTTAACAAATTATTTTCTCTTCTTAAACCAGATTCTCCTTATTGGAAGGAGATACAAAAACATATAAGCATTAAAAGTACTACCTATGATGCTATAAAAAGTGCATTACTAAATCTTAATGGAATTAGAAATGTCAATATTAAAAGCACAGCTGGTAAGGCTAGTATTTACCTAATATTAGATGACTCGATGATGAATAAAGAGAAGAGTCAAATTACAGACTCCAATCTTAAAGCATTAATTTGGGAGACACTTTATCTTACATGTCCTGTTGGTACTGTTTTTGAAGGCGATATTCTCATAGATGGAATTAATAGCCAAAATCAAAAAATTGATTACAAAGTATCAATTGGAAAACGCAAATACGCATATCTTAAGAGTAAATACAAAGTCAATCTTGAGAATCATATATACTTGAACATTGACTTTAAAATTAGAGAAATTTATACTCGAATTAAAAATAATAACTACACAGATATGGGAATAAGTTTTGAATATCAAGATTTCTTCGCTCCTGTTAATGAAATTAAAGGTGTTCATTGCATTGATGTTTCTGTTGCCATAAAAGATAACCTGGACGTAAAAATTACTGATATTAATACAAGCGAATTCAAGCAAAATGAGAATATTAAAATTGAAGCAAATGAAATTCTCGATCTAAATTTTAATGCTGATAGGTTGCTAATTGATATCTCTTCATAAAAAAAGGATAGATTATGGTAAATATACCGACATTTCTTAAAGACACTCAAGTTGAAAAAATTATAAATACTGAATTAGCATTTATAAATAAAATCATCAAAGAAATTAAAGATCTTATTGCTAATTTCGAAGATATTAATGCTAGTGAGCACCTAAATTCAAGATTCATAGCGTTTTGGTTATCTGATATACTACAAATTATTTACTCAACAAACCAAACACTTGAAACACTTGCTAAAAATATTGATAGTGTACTATTTGCTTTGCGTCATATTGGAACCCATGAATCATTTATAAAACTATTTAAGGCTTTTCTTAATGTTGATATTGTTCCTACTACTCTAGAGCCTGGTGTTATTAACATCAAACTTAAAAGTCATATTAAAACTAATGTTATCGTATTTATTGTAGGTAGTACTCCAAAAAACTCCCCATATAAAAAAATTATCTTTAGAACTAAAAAAAATGGGCAAATCTTTAAAAAAGCTTGGACTATGACCTTGCTTCCTAAAGGATATGAGCATTCAATTTATGCACTTATTAAAAAACTGATCCCTATTGGAAGAGTACTCAAGATACAAGACCATGAGGGTCAATATATAAAAGAATTTAAAGGATAATAGTTAAGGAGATTTTATGTCAAGTCAAGAACCTGAAGGTATTGTAAAACACGATGATACAATTGAGATTAAAAATCTTAATAAATTAACCAAGCTTAAACCCACTGACCTTTTGGTCCTAGATGATGGGTTTTCTAGTTGTCATGCTATTACTCTTGATAACTTCCATAAGGACTTACATACAAAAATATTCCTAGATGATGGTGATCGAAAGAATGATTTCAAACAAGTTATCAAAACACTAATTGCTAATGAATTGCTAAGCGACACCAATTTTATAAACCAAGTTTATAGTCAAGTACTTACCAAATTTTTAAAAGATGACTCTAGTAGTATTTCACAGACATATAATAAAGTTATAGAAAAACTTAAAAATAATGAATCTAGTGTTATGGACACTATTATAAGTAAAGTTACAAGTAAGTTTGAATCTAACTTGCCTGAAGATAATTTAAGCAAAAGTCATTACTTTATAGGACTTTATTACTCTAGTTTAAAAAAAATTCCAGTACAAGAATATCTAACTGGTATTAGTAACAGCTTTAGTACAAGTAGTACTACTACAATAAGAGCAACTAGTTATAATAGTGACGGGTTTTATAGAAACACTGTGTACATGTCTAGTTTAAAATATGGACGTTATGTCTTTGACCTTGGGTCCACAGCTACATCTAACAATGAAGAAATTATTATACAAACAGACAGTTCATATGATGATAGTCCCATATATTTAATTGTCAAAGTTACTGCAAGATCTAATTCAACTTCACAATCTGATAAAGAAGTAAGCATAAAATATAGCTATTCTTCAAAACGAACTATCTTTAAGCTTTCAAGTGTACATGGCGGTACAGGTTTTGATGCCAATATTCTAGAAGGTTGGTATATGCAAAAGAATGTGAGTGGCGTTCCTTTACTCGTGAAGCTATAATTTTTATTTGTATTTTTTAGTTTTGTTTTTGCTATATTGATATATAGTTGTAGCTACCAATTTAAATGAGAGGAGACATAAAGTTGAATGAAGTTGAGAATAATGTATTAAATTTTTTACTTCAACTGATTAACATCAATGAAGTGAAGTTAGTTATTATTGGTGCCTTTATCTTAAGTCTTGGACTGATCTTCAAGCCAGCAATCAAAGATATACTAACTATTTTAGCTAGTAAGATAAAAAAACAAGGTAAAGACACAGATAAAGGAGAGGACTTATGAAATTAAGCACTGCTAAATTAAGTGTTGATATTTTAAATAACTTTACCGAAATTATTAAAAGTAATCACCACGGTAAAAATACTGCCACTTATATCAATATTTTTACTAAAGTGGTTAATTACTTTTACGTTCTATATGAAGCTAGCATATATCAAATGGAAGGGAGGGAAGCTATTAAACTACTACGTGAAATTGAGGAGATACTAAGGATTAACATTGAAATCATAGAAAATGCTGATGATCACGATGAGCTTACAAAATACACATCACAACTTAGAGCTAAACGTAACAAGATAATGAGCACTTACATCAAAATGCTAAAGGAGGCATAATTTGAGTAAACTTATAAAACTAACCCTTTTAACAGTTATCTTTTCATGTACATCTATTGCGTCACTAACAGAGGAGCCAACACCTCCTAAAACCCAAACTATTAAAGAACTAAGTGTATATGAAGCTAAGTTATCTGATTATGTTATGTACTTACAAGTATTCTTAACTAGAACAAAGAAAAAGGTTAATGACCCAAAGTATCCTAAGTTTACTTACTTTGATACATCAACACTGAAATCTGAGAGTACAATTGATGATTTAATGTTTAATATCAATCTGTTTAAAGAATATATTAGTATAATTAAACCCATTGCCCAAATGGTGTACAAAAGATATTCAAAATTACAAAATTAAATAAATAAAAAAGATAAGCCCTCACCTAAGGGCTTATCTTTTAAAATAAATGGAATAGAGGTCCTGTTTACTCACATAGATACCCAAAATTATTATCACTAGCTATATATCCAAATAATTTGAGTGGACTCTGGCCATATTTTGGCTCTCTATATGTTAAAAATTTAGAAAAACCTTCAATTACTTCTGGATCAGACTCTGTTCTCTTTAAATAATTATTTATAAGCTCAGTCCAATACTTTATAGTTTTAAGCTCTGGTTTGGTTTCAAAAAACTTGAGTATACTCGAATCATCATCATTCTTTAATTGTATTAAAAACTTATCTATCATTTCTAAACTATCAAAAGGTGCATCATCTAATACCGAATGCATCCTTTTAGATGCTTGAAGCAATTTCTTGTAATAATGATACTTAGCGGGTATACGTTTAGGAAGTTTATCAAGACTAATTACAGATTTATGACTTACAGGTGGCTGTTTTGTTTCACCTTTAGTTACTCTTTTAGTATTAATATCTTTATCTTTATTTAAAGAATTTACAGGTGAAACATCCACACTACTAACTCTTTCTCCATTAGCTTCTTGAACATGCTCTAAGGAACTAGCATCAGTGTCAACTTCACTCTCAATTGAAAGGTATGCAACAAGTGCATACCTTTTAAAATAAGTTATTGCATGAACCCACAAGTTGAGGCAAAGTGTTTTGATTCTTTGATGATACAGATGACAGTTACTTCTCGCTATAAATTGGTGTATCAAATGACTCAGAATAGCCACTGTTTGGGCTATAAAATGTTGTTGTAATAACATTAATTGTACCATCATCCCAAAAGTCTTTATGGTTGGAAGTTGAACAAAACCAATGTCTAAATTATTGGTCTTTATAACGTTCTTAATTTCTCTTATTATCTCATTAAAGTCTTGATACTTATATCCATACCCATTAAGATTTTTATCAACACCACTTAAATGCATTTGTAGACTATGCAGAGACTTTAGAAAGTTTATCTTTGATTGATTTTCATTTGTTACTGAATTTTGATTATTTACTCTTATATCTGTTACTTTTCTTGCTGTCTGTTTACTCTGTTTTTTAACTGCTCTGCGCATTTTAGTTTTTGTATTTTGAATTTTAGTTCTTGTTATTTTATTTGTCATGATTAACTCCTATAAGTATTAATAAAACCAAAATACAGCAAATATTAGGTTTTGTATAATTATAAAAAATTTAGAGCTTAATTAGCAAAATTCATTTAAGAGTTCTTAATTAAGCTCAATAGGCTTTTAATGGAAAATTATAGGTAGTCCTAAAATGTAGAATTATCGACTATAGGTAGCATACAATAAATCTAAAATTAAGTCAATCCTTAGTTATAAGTAAAATTTTTATTTTTTAAAGAACTTACTTATTAGAGACATAACAATAGATATAATCTATTGAAAAACACCTACTGCTATAATAATAGTGAGATTCTATTTCCTACACTAAGCTTTTCTAATAAAACTTATTTGACATATCAAGCTTTTCTAACAGATTGTATGATTATTTTCATTTCTTCTTAAGACAAGAATGGTCCTCTACCACTTCTTCTCCAATATCATTATTGATATATGTAAATCTAAAATAAATTTGTCAATATATTGTCCACTCTTGTTATCTAAATCAGATATATCCCTATTAAATTCTATCTTTGCAAATTAATATATTAAGTTATTCTCACTTAATGATGAGTTTTAATATTCATCTTTTCCCTTAAGACTTCAAAATTAGAATTATCATTATGAAGTAAAATGAAATTCCACAGCTTCTTCAGTAAACCCCTTATTTAAAAACTCCTTCATACTTAGCCTTTTAAACTTTTAAATTTTTTCATAAACTCTTCAAGTAAATCTTTTTTGTCTTTAAAAAGTTCATCCATTAAGAAACTTGTAAACTTAGCATTTTGCTTATAAAAATCGTAACTATCTTGATTCTTAAGCTGAAATCTTAATGGCTTTATTGGATTTTGTCTTGATCTCTTTAATAGATATCACTATTTGTAGTTTGTATATATCTGAAGAAGCAATTTTGAATCCCATTCTGAATTATAAATTCCTCCTCTATAAGCACACCTCGATTCAATGGCTATCAGCCATAATTTTATATCCAGATAAGCCTGAGATTCTTGCAAGCTTAAACGCTGATATAAAATCTGAAAAAGTTTTAAATCCATCTTCTAAATAAAGTTCTTTTTCATTAATTTCTTTTTAAAGATCTTCATAGTGTCAATTATTTTCGCATATATTTCGTCTTTTAATATTAATCAGTAACTTCGGCTTACTAAATTCCCTCAAACTATTCTAGTGATCTTTTATGTTCATCTACAATTGTACTAAGTATATAGCTGAATTCAGTATTGGGCATTCTGTTTTTGATTCCTTTAAACCAACCACTTTATTGATCATTAGATAAATTGCGTCTTTGAACTTACAAATTTCTAAATAATTTACTCATAGGACTCTTTGAAAAATTGTCCGTTGCAACGGACAGTTTATATGTTTGTTAAAATTCAACAATGTTTTTGATAAGAAAACAAATCTCATAGCATTTTGATATTCACATAATATAGTCTTTTGTAAAATCAAAATTTCTACATTTCATGCTATTCTTCTGTTTAAATCTTCTCTTTCTGATATAATGCCTAAAAAATTCAGCATTAGACTTTCTAATTGATTTAATAAATTTTTATGTGTAAGATTGTTTTTAAATCTAGTTACAATTAAAAAAATAGGTAATTTTAAATTATACTTATTTATGTAATGCAGATAATAAATCAAAACTTTCAATTGACCATTTTTCAGCTGTCATTGGAGATATTATATAATCAGTGGATATTAAAGATAGTCTTTAATGTAAAATTCCTAAATAAGGATTCGTATCAATAATTATATAACTCATAAATCAGTTATTAAATAAGATAGTTTGTTTTTTAACATTCCTTAAATCAACAAATGCAAACGTCCTTTTCACAATTAACACATTCATACTTCTGTTTAAGAGAATATAAATTTATATAACTAGGTATTATGTCTAAATTAGTATTGATATTAACTATTAATTCTATTAATATCTAATTTTTTCTATTAAAACTTCGTCTATATTTAATTTTAGAAATTGATATATTTTGCCCTATTTTCTAGTTCATTAAAATAATAACTAGTGATACTGATGCCTTGGTCATCCATATCGATTAAAAGTACTTTGTATTTTTGAGCCAATAGTGTTAGCAAATATAATTGAACTTGTACTTTTTCCAACACCACCTTTAATGTGTTGTAATTGTAATTACTTTTAAGGTTTTTTCTATCCATTTGTTTATTAGCCCTCCTTCTGATAATTTTTTACCATAAAATTCATATACTTAGTTTTTCTAAGTTTGTGAAATATTTTCAATTAAAGATTGATAATATTTTGTATCTGTTTTATCTTTTCTAATTAAACGAGATATCCCTCTTAAGATAACAAAATACACTACCCTTTTTAAATCTAAATTCTATGTAATAAACTTTTGAAAATGAGGTTGTTTTCACGATTCCATTTTCCTCATACTCTTCTTACTATATTCTTTATTGGTTTTCTATAACCATAATAAATACCTAAAAATTTATCATCATCTTTTAAAGAAAATAAATTAAAAGGTGTTATTTTTTCTCTGATTAAATAATCCTCTAAATGAAATAAAAAATTTGTCCTTTTGATTTTTATCAACTGCCAAATGAAAAGAAATCCATTCATTATTTTTGTATGATACAATGTTTTGCTATTTTTACTTTCTCTATTTTTGTAAAAAGATCTCAGCTTTATCAATCTTATCCTTAATTTCTAATTTTTTATCTTTAAGGCGTTCTAACACACTTTCCATAATTAATCCTTAACTTAGTAACTTTTTTAGATTCTCCTAATTGTAAATAATCTTTATTATTTTCCATTAACTCTAAAAGTTCATAGTAGTAATGGTTACTAAATACCTTGTTATATTCTAATTTGTTCTGTTTGCTTAAATAATTCTTTAATATTGGTACCAAAACCGATATGTCCACTTTGTCTTTTAATTGTTCAAGAAGTATGCTAAATACGTTATTCCTAATGTCTCTTTCATTTTCTTTCACGTTTTTATTAGCACATTCAACTATTTTTTTAAGTTTTTCTATTATCTTCTTTAAATCGATGTATTTATCTCTTTCTATGATAAAGTGGGGTTTGTTTTTATATTGTTCATACACGTTTTGTATTTGGATCTTTAATTGTTTGTTGTCATATCCTTCATTCTTTAGATTAGCTTTTATCTCATCTAATATCTTACTTAATTCTTTTTGTTTATTCTTAAGCTTACTGTTATTTGGTTTAATGTCATTTGTTTTTTCGTAACTATAATTTTCAGCTATTTTAATGGCTTTAAATGATTGAATTTTAAAATCTTTTTCCGCTTCTAAATTCAAAATAGAAAGGAAAGCATTTGATTTAAATTTGCATTTCTTAGCGTATTTCTCTACTTGTAATTTTTCTATAGTATTTTGTGTTGTTTTTATTTTCTTCTTTTTTATTATAAGTATTATATAAAACACGCCCATTTTTCTACACTTCTCATTTTTAATGCAAGTCTTTTTAAGATAAGTATTTGACACGTTTTTTGATATTTTTCTTCTTTTTTATCTCTAAAGTGTTTATTGATTATGTGATGACATTCTTTTTTAGAGTATTTAAGTTTGTAATGAATTTCAGTTCCCATGTTAACTCCCAAATGTTTGTGATAATTAATTGTGACACTTTAAATTCTTTTTCTAATTTATAAAGATATTTTTGAAGTGTTTTAAGTTTGATAGGTTTTTTAGGTCATTTGCGTCTTAGATTGTCTATTAAAGTAATAAAGTATGTTGCTTTGAGTGTATTTTTTAAGGTTCAAGTTCACGTAATCTAATGTAGATATTAAAACTATTAATTTGTGTTGGTGTTTGTTGGTAAGTTTTGTTTATGCTTTTCATTATTAAGCTCCTATTATTTATTAGGTTTATTATTGTTAATCATAGTAACGCAATACCGGATAAAAAGTAAACCTATTTATAATAAAAATGTATTTTTTATAGAATTTAACAAAAATAATATATCAAAAAGTTTTGACAAAAACAATTTTTTGTTATATTATTTTATTTATAAATACCTAATATATGAGGGGTTAAATATGATAAATATAATGACAAAAATAACAAAAATAAAACAAAGATCAGAGGTGGGGATGCAACAATTTGGTTTGTACAGGCAGATGATGTTTGAAGGATTTGAATCTTTTGCATATCAAAGTCAAGAAAATTTTAAAGGTAAACAAAAACAGTTAAGTAAAATAAATAAGATAGGACGTAAATTACCAAAAATTGGAAGAGATGAATGTTTTAAGTTTAATAGTAAGGTTGATTTTAGTATGCAAAGAGAAGCATTAAAGCATATGGGTGCAAGTGAAGTTGGAAGTATGTTTATTGGAGCTGATTCTTTAGAAAAATTAATGCGAGATAGGATACTTAAAGCTATAGGAAGAGAGATTCCATTTGAAGATAATTTAAGCATGAGAAAGGGGAAGATACTAGAGTCTTTAGGATTTGATGAATTTGTTCGTATGCACGCAGGCAATATTGAAGTGTTGCATAAAAACAAATATGCAAACGGTGTTGACAAATATAATTATTTTAAAAAATTTAAGGGCCGTGAGACATTAGTTGGGTCAACAATTGATGGATGGTTTGTAAGCAGCTCGGGAGAAGCAGAGTTACTTGAGATCAAATTTAGTGATAATCTTTACTTAAAAAGTGCAGCTTTTGAATACAATAAAACAGGTAATTTTTTAGAAAATAAATATTTCTTCAAATATTATGTTCAAGTACAAATGCAACTCTTATGTACAGGTTTAGATAGGGGAAATTTATTTATTATCATAGGTAATGAGGCTATCAACTGTGTAATTAATAGGGATGATAATTTTATTAGTGCTGTAATGACTGAGGTTTCAAGATTAGAGCAGAGAAGTAAGTAATATTGCCAAATCTTTAAAATCAAATAGTGATATTGATATTAAAAATATTGATTTAGACGAGCTGAGTGTTATTATTGAAGATTTTTTAAAGAATAGCTTTGTGTATCAAGAGTTGTGTGATATGGATTTCAAGTTTGAATTTTTAACATTTTTAAAAGCAAGTCATCTTGAGATTGATGAAGACGAAAATTTGAATTTGAAGAGACATCTTGAAAAGATTATTGCATTGCAATCTGAAATTGACAAGGTAGAAGAGACAACTAAAAAGGATCATGCGTTAGAGTTGTCTAGGTTAACAAAACCTATTAAAGATAAACTTAAATTTCAAATAGATGCTCTGGTTAAAGAATTTTCTTTAAATGAACATATAAATTATGACTTTGATGGGAATCTATTCCATTTAGATATGAGTAGGAGAGCTATTAAGGATAGATTTAAGTTTTTAAGCTCTGTTATGGATTTTACCTTTAGTAGTAATTCAAATGTAGTTAATGATTGGTCCACTCCTATTTTAAATGCTGTTTAAGGGTACCTTTATGAGGTTTATATTTATGGTTTTATTTTTGGTAATTACTTATAAGGCTTTAAGATTTTTATGTAAGTTTTGCATGCGAAGTATAGCGAGACTCATTCAGGATTATTATTCAAGACAAGAATTTTTAGAAAATATGAGAAGACTTGATTGTGATTTAAGACGTATGGAGATGTTAAGTAGGATTTATGATGAGGAGAGTTCTGGTGTTTGATATTAACTCTTTAAGTATGTCTGGTCGTTTAACAAGAGACTGTGAGCTTAATTATACTAGTAATAGTCTTTCTATATTAAAATTTACTCTGGCTAATAATAGAGGTGTTAGGAGGCGTAGTTCATGGGAGAGCCAAGCACAATTTTTTGACTGTGTGATTTTTGGCTCTAAAGCTGAGAGTCTTGCTGTTTTGCTTAAACGAGGGGTTCAAGTTGTACTTAGTGGATCCCTTGTCTTGTGAGAATTGGAGAGATAAGCGTACAGGTGAGGGGAAGAGTAAATACAGTATTTTGGTAAATGATATTCAAATCTTAAACTCATCAATTAAAACACAAGAGACTAATGATTCTAAATCTCAAGATGAGTTTTATGAAGATATTCCTTTTTAGTAGTTATATAAGGTAAATTAAAAGTTAAGGAGGTATGGGGTGGTAGTATCAAAAAGGGAGCTTATAGAAAATATGATGGGAGCTAAATATGATTTTGAAGATGTTTTACTTTGTAGGAAAGACAGACAAGGAGAGATGCTATTTGAGAGACTTTGCAGAGAAGGGCTTACTATTGGGAATGCTAAGTTATGTTTAGATGTGTTTTTAAGCATTTGCAAAAAGAGTCCTGACTTCGCTTCAAGATATGGGATACTTAAGATTAACAAGAGGAGTATATTTGTAGCTAGGTTTTTTAATATTTCTATATTTTGTAGATCAAATTCTAAACTTTTATGATAGTAGTGTAGAGTGTCTTCTTGAGGAGCCAGACTTAGAGATTTAATGGAGGTTGAAGGTTAGAGATGAAAATAACGCAAAATAATCCGAATTTAATTTCAGCAGTACGTCAATGGGGATGTTACTTTTTATCTCTTCATTATTACATAGAAAAGTATAAAAAGTTGCAGTTTAGTGTTCTTGATATAAATAAGAATTATCATAACTTTGTTAAGTTAGGATATATAAGAAGTAATTGTTATATTCTAAACCCATGCGCTGTGCTTAGACGGTTTGATATTAGTACAAGTGTGAGGTGGGAAGGCCCTGCTTACAGATGTTTAGATGGAGAATTTGAGATAAGTGAAGTTAAGATTAAAAATACACCAGGATATCATTTTATAGCAACTAATGAGGCATCTGTGCTTTATGATTCACTGATGCTTAAAGAGCGGGGTGTTGAATATGAAATTACATCAAGGAGAATATTTAAGAAATATTGAAACTACTAAGTAGAGAAGGAAGTAAATACCTTTATAGTGCTGATATTATAAGTCTTTTTCCTAGGCATACCCAGTATATTGAAGGATTTTTTGGTACAGGAGCTGTATTTTTTGCAAAGCCATTAGCCCATTACAATATACTCAATGATAATTCTAAATTTATATATAAGTTTTTTTATATCTTAAGACAAGACCCTGAGTTGCTCTACAAGCGTGTAAGAGATGCAATTATTTATGATAGCATTATTAATGAGAACCTGGACAAAATCGAATACATGGTTTTGCGAAGTTTGTATTCACTTTATGCTTCATCCGGCGTAACTATGAAGTTAAATCGAAGTAATGCTAAGAGATTGTTTTTAAGTACCCTTCAAACTTATAAATCTAGATTTAAAGAGATGCTTGATAATGCAATATTTACGTCACGTGATATTTTTAAATTTTTAGCAGCACTACCTAGGCGAGATAAGGTAAGCTCAACATTTGTATATCTTGACCCTCCATATTCAATTTCACGTGGCAATCTTGCTGATAATCGTGGATGGAATTTAGATTCTCTAGAGAGACTTATTATAGAGATGAAGAGATATAGTTGGCAATTTGCAATAAGTGAATTTGATGATTTAAGTGTAGTTGAGCTTTTCTTAAAGCATAATCTTTTTGTAAATTATGTAGCACGCTCAACTGGTATAGCTAGTATTTTTAAGAAAACTAAACATGAAATACTAGCTACTTCATACAAAACTAATAAGTCAAGGATGGACTTCCGTGATACTCGTTATATTCAAAAGGAAATGTTTAAAATGCAGGCGTAAATTTGTATATGGAAAAAAGACCCTAGAAAAGTTTAGAGTCTTTTTTTCCCTGCATAATGAAATTTTAGTTTAAAGAATATATATATTATAAACCAAAGAATTATCAAAAACAAAAGCTTAACAAATAATTTTTATGTAAAATAAATACCTAATTTTATCTTTAGGTATTTATTTTGAAGTTGGTAAAATTTTTGAAGTGGGAAAATAGTACCTTAGGTGTATGAAAAATATTAGCAAAAAATATGGGTTATTTCAAGCTAGTTTTGATATCTTTGTAAGCCTGTATTTTACTTGCACTTGAGAGTCCATAAACATTATCAATCTCAGAAGTAGATGAGTATTTCATAAGCTCTTTAATTTCAAATGAATTATATCCTTTAGACTTTAAGTGATGCTATAAATATATTACGGAGTATATGCAAAGATTTGCGATGTTTAAATCCTCCCTTAATTAGTAATTCCTTAAATTGTTTTGAAATCTTGATTATGCTAACTTTATTGTCACGAAATTTGAGTTTACTTTTTTGAAATAGATAAGTACGCCTACTGTCTTTGTCTCTAGAGCCAAAATATTCTTGATGTGCCCTCATAATAGAATCAAATTCAAACTTACTAATAACTACTTCTCTTATACAGATATTGCTGCGTTTTTTAGCTACATTAACACGAATAGAATAAAATACTTCACCATTACTGCTTGTCTCTTTATATATATCAGTAAGTTTTACATTTTGTATCTCAACACCCCTACAACCAGTAATTGAGAGTAAGTGTACAAACCATCCTGAGATTGGGTCTTGTTCTTTAAGTCTCTCTATAGAGCGTTTTACTAGTCTAGTTGTCTTGTCATTTAGATAAAATCTTACAGGAGTGTTTAATTTTTTAGTATTTCTAGTTTTAAGTGAGCTTTTAAGTAGAGTTAATTCTTCTCTTAAGTGCTCATTTTGCATTTCTAATTCTTTAATTTTTAAGTTAAGATTGCAGTTAATTAAATGTTTCCCTTTCATATAATTTAAAAGTTAACTAAATAGTTTAAAAATAGATAAAATTAGTTATAAAAATATTAGCAAATACTTAAAGGTAGAGTCAATTTTGAAAGGTCTCCATTGCATAGTAAAATATCTCATCTAAGGTTGTTTATATAAATAGAGAGGGTATTTTTTTACATGTTTGGTTAATATATCTAGAATACTTTAACCTAACCTTAACAAATACTTCAAATTTTACTCTCCGTAGACTTTATTTGTCTATTTAGTGGCTTTCCATTTTGCAATGAGACATATTGTTCTTGAAAATTTAACTTTACTCTTTCTGTTAACCAAAGGTTTACTTTTATAGTTACTCTTACCATTTTTATAACGAGTTTAATTTATTCTTTTTCATGCTTTTTTATCTAGGATATTTGTTGCCTTTTTCTCTTAAATCTCTCTTTCTTAAATATTATTTCTTAACTTTTTGATTATGAGAGGTTCTTTAACCACCTGCTCCTACTTGACAAGTGCTTGTTGCTCCTTCTTTAAAACCATTGAGCGTACTTTCATCCATTTTACTAAAATATCCTTGTACAACGGTTTTAAAAGTGCTTTTACCCCCATCATTTCCATTACATTTTTCAAGTTCAGTATTTATATGTTCAAGGGCTTCCTTTATTTTAGATTCATCATGATTTAAAAATTTGTTAAAAAGATCATCATTACCCAAAGCTTGTTTTAAAAAATCTAGATTTGTTTTTTGAGTTTCATTTAATTTTTCTCTTAACACTTCTTCAGGTGTTTTTTGTACTTCTTCTTGTTCTTCTAAATTTCTTTTAACTCTACTCTTAGGTGTAGCATTTCTATGCTCATATTCACAACTACTAATTAGTAGTGCCAATACCAAAATAAAATTAATTTTATTCATATAAATCCCCTTATCTTTTTTGATTTAAAAATATATCTCTATTTACACATCTTGAATGTGCATGTAGTTATAAGTATTAATTGTTTTTGTAAAATTTATTGTTTTGTTATAAATTTTATGTTAAATATATTTTTGTTAACCTATTAGTTAACTTATATTAAAAGGTATGAGTAGGGTAAAGAAATCATTAGATGATTATGTTGTGTATTTTAGAGAAGGAAAACTTAATGACGCTAGTATTGCAAAAGAGCTTGGAGTTAGTCGTGTTAATGTAGGAAAGATGCGACGCAAATGGGAAGAGATTAAAGATGACCCTGAGTATATTACTGGTGCTGCTAAGCTTACTATTCGTGAAGATACTTTGAAGAATATCTTATTTCATGCATCACAAAGTAGGGCCCAAGCACGTGATCTTAAGAGTCAGTTTAGTATGGCTAAAAGTATGTTGGGACTAGAATTTATAAATTCATTTAGTAGGTATTTAGAGTTAGAACTTAAAACTCATAATTACAAAATAGAAGAATTAGAGTCTCAAATTAGCAATCTTTATAAGAAGACTTTAAATAAAAAAGTAGCACATTCAGAAGAAGAAAGTCGTGAGCTTGAAGAGTTAAAACTTAAACTCGATGAGCTTAAAAGGGAGAGAGAACTTAAGAAGATGTCACTATGTTACAAGACAATGCTAAAGCTTAAAGCTACTGATACAGATGTGCGCTCTAAATTACAAATTTAAAGGACATGGTAATGGATATATATAAACTACCTATATTTAAAGAAATGGAGCGAGAGTACAAGCGTGATTTTGGTATTGATATAATGGATTTTATTAAACCGAAAGCATTGGAGGTTGATTTTAAAGGGTTTGAGGAGAGACACTTAACTAAAAAGCAACGAGAAGTACTTAAATCTATTGAAAAACATAGACAAACTAAAATAATCCTATCAGGTGGTATTGCTAGTGGTAAAACATTTCTAGCATGTTATCTATTCTTAAAAATACTGCTTACAAATAGGAATGTGTATAAAAAAAATACTAATAATTTTATAATAGGAAATTCCCAAAAATCATTAGAGGTTAATGTTATGAGTGAGTTAGAAGATATTGCTAGTATGCTTAAGATCCCCTTTAGGCCAAAATTTTCTAATACATCATATTTTGAAATAGACTCGCTAAGAGTTAATTTGTATGGAGGAGATAGGGCAAGTGATTTTGAGAGGTTTAGAGGCTCTAATTCAGCGCTTATTTACGTTAATGAAGCAACAACACTGCATAAGGAAACATTAATAGAATGTTTAAAAAGGCTTAGAGTAGGAATGCAAACCATTATATTTGATACCAATCCTGACAGCCCGGAGCATTTTTTTAAAACAGATTATATTGATAATACAGAAATTTACTCTACATATAACTTTACAACATATGATAATGAATTAATACCCGCGGAATTTATTAAAACCCAAGAAAAAATTTACAGGGACATTCCAACATATAAAGCAAGGGTACTACTTGGAGAATGGGTCGCATCCTGTGATGCGATATTTACTAATGTTAATCTTACAAGTAAGCATGAATTTATCTCCCCAATAGCATATTTAGATCCTGCATACAGTATTGGAGGAGATAATACAGCTATTTGTGTGTCTAGAGCGAGTAGATCAAAGTTATTATGCGTTTATATTTCAAGAAAAGTTACCAGTAGGTGATCCTAAGATGTTAAATACAATTAAAACTATACTTACAAATCTTAATGTACACAAACTATATGTTGAAGATAGGGATGATATTTCTGGGCATGGGAATGTGACTAAAACGTTTCTTAAACTTAGAGCGGGTATGAGTCATAATTTTAAAATTGCTCCAATTAAACCTATAAGTAATAAATTTACTAGAATTGCTACGTTAATAGAGCCATTTGCAACATCTAAACTTAGTATTATGGATTATTCAAGTAAGTCAGCTATATCTGATATTTATAAGTACAAAGGAGATGGTAAGAGTGATGATGATTCATTAGATAGCCTGTCAGCATCATATATGTTATTGACTTTGGGTGCTCGTTCTCTTAAAGCACATTTTACTAAAATAAGGTTCATATAACACTTAAAATATTATATAATAATTACATAAGGAGTGTTTTTATGGGACTTGCTCAACCTGTTATTACTCAACAAATGGTTATAGCTGAACTTACTAAAGCCGGTATTAAGAGAGATATCGCTATTGATCTGTCTTACAGATATTATAAAAATGAACTGACTTACAAAGATATTGAATTCTTAAAAGAAAACTTTGATATTAAACTTGAAAAGGTTGCAGCTCTTTTACAAGCTGAAATTAGATCTGTAGAGACAAACTTAAAATCTGATATTAGAGATCTCGATAATTAATACGATTCTAAATTCAATGAACTCGATAAAAAAATTGACACTGTAGAGAATAACTTTAATCTTAAACTTGAAAAAGTCGAAGCTCTTTTACAATCTGAGATTAAATCTGTCAAAATTGAACTTGATAACAAGATTGATAACAAATTTAATGAACTTGATAACAAAATAGATACAGTTGAAAATAATCTTAACACTAAAATTGATACCAAATTTAATGAACTTGATAATAAAATTGATGTTAACCAAATGGAGCTCAATAGTAAACTTGATAAAACTGCATCTAAACTTAAGAGTACATTAAGACTTCATGGTTGGATGTTTGGTACTCTTATTACTCTTAATATAGGAATATTTTTAGCATTAATGTCATTATTAGTAAAGTAAATTTATTTATCTAAAGCCTTCCCTTATTTAATTGACTTTCTGTCAATTATTTTTTTTAGTCATTTTTTTACAAAAATTATTTAAATTTTGTTAGAAACAATTAGTTTTTGTCAATTGTTGCGTTATATTTTCTCCATATAATTAATTTATGGTTAAAAGTTAAAGATATCATGATTTTAAATAGCAATATAAACGCAAGAGACTTATACCGTTACTCAATATTTTTTAGAAACTACATTTCAAATGTAGCAGAAGACACTCTTAAGAATGGAATCACTTTAAATAGTATTGATACTGCTTTTAATGTTAATGATGCTTTAGAAACCTTGAAAATAGAGTTGAAAGAAAGCATTATTGCAGTGTTTAATTAGTTACCGTTTTAATGGTGTTGGATACATTTTAGTTAAAACTGCTGACGTGCTAGAAGATTTACACTTAAGTGTGAACCTAGAACTTCCTATTGGGTTTATGTATCTTGACTACGATAATGTTCGTGATGAGGGGCCTGACTTTAATTATATAACATACACTTTCAAAATAAATACAGATGAGAAGATATCTTATAGAGATTTGAAGATTCATAAGAGTAGGGTAATCATACACTCCAATTATGATTATATACTTAAAGCCTACAGTCCATGTTATACGCAAAGTTTTTTGCTTAATATATATCTTTTTGAACAAATATATAAAGAAATAGAGCGGAGAATAGAGCAACATAACTTTTTGTTTTACAAGGATGAATCATTAGTAACATTACAAGATGCACTAAGTGATGTTACGACTTCATTAGAGCTTTTAACTAAGGGCGTTAATTATAAGCCAAGTATATTTTCTAACCTGTTTAAAAGCAATGTAGATGAAAATCAAAATCATATAAGCACATTTAAGAGTGTAAATAGCGATTTAGAGCGAGAGCTTACACGGCTTAAATCTAACTTAAATAATAATGGTATTTTTTACAGTGGAACACCAGATGCTTCACTGGAGGTTATTAAGTATGATTTAACCTATTTAAAGGAAGCATTAACCTTAGTAAAGGCAAAGATAGGTGCTGACACAAAAGAGCCATTAACTAGAAGTTTTAATGAGCAAACCAAGGGGCTTGGAAATGATGGGAAAGGGGATAGGTCTAATTATTATGACTTTTTAAAAAGTGTTCAAGAACAAATTGAAGTTACTATTAATAGTAAACTTGTTAAGTATTTCAATCTTAAGATGCATTTTAATTCACTGTATGTGCTAAGTGAAGAAGAAAAAATAGAGCGAGATATGAGATTACTTGAAATGTATGACAAGTATGTATCTTTAATGCTAAATCCTGCCTTAAGTACAGTTGATAAGGCAAATTTACAAGACAGATTATTTATAAAAATAAAAGGAGATTAATATGGAAGTAGAGAAGACAAATGACTCTGTAAAGACCGCTACTGATACAGAATCAGTAAGTAAAACACCGGTTATGGTGAGTATAAGTGCTGCTGAATATGAAGAATATAAAGCGTATAAAGCAACAAAAGAATCTGATAATAAGGCTTTAAGTATTAATGAGCGTGTATCAAAAGAACTTGCTGAGGTTCAGGAGCGTGCATTATTACAAGATAAACTCTTAAAGGAAGCAACACGTATCAATGAGATTGATACACTTGCAAGTAAATACTTAAGTAATCACTTTAATAAAGAGGCATTACTCTCTAAAGGATATTCACTTGATGAGATACTCTTAGCCCAAAGCCGAGAGCTTGTTCGAAAATATGTATTACCTGAAGAGATAAAAGCTATAGCTAAGGTTGAATCAACAGAACATCTTGAAGGAAAGATATTGGAACAGCTTTTAGATTTGGCAAAGGTGAATATAAAACATAGAAAGCGTAATGTGAGTATGAGTGATGTTTCTTCTAAAAATGGGAGTGTTAAATTTAGAGAGACAATATCAATCTCAGATCCAAATTTCAGACCAATTAATCGAAGTGAGATTACAGAAGGTATGATACAGTTTCATATAAATAAACAAAAACAGACTTCCGAAAGAATAAACAAACGCAGTGCTTAAGGGGAGGTTAGTGTGTCTAATAATATCACGCAACTTAAAAAAGAATATGAAGATAAACTTAAAGAAATCAAAGCATTAATGAAGAATCCTAGTAGGGACTTAGCTACTTTTAGTAACAATACTGATTTTAGAGATAAGAATTTACATTTTAGTAATTCTGGTGGAACTAGTACAAGTTCAGATACTGTAATTGTTAACTATCCAATTAAGGGATATCCATACAAGAGAGGAGTAAAGTTATCTTTTGAAGGTGACTTTGAACCTCGTGTTGAAGCTGGGGGTGGTGATGACCTTTTTGGTATATGTGTTAACATAGATGATTTTACACAAAGGGCAACAGTAGTACCAATTACGGAATATTTTGAAGGGTACTTAGTAGTAAAAAAGGATAGTCAATCTTCAATTAATGCTGGAGATAAATTGTCCTTCAATACAAATGGTGAACTTGAAAAGGCTAGTACTTCAAATAACACTAAAGTGAATGCAATAGCTTTATCAAAAGCATACAAATTAAATGATAGTCTCTACATAATAAATGTTAGTGTATTTGGAAATAGGGCATTGAAGGGTAGTTAATGAGTTCTGTAAGTGAAAAAATAACTACTTCTAGCGGTATTAAAGGTAATAAAGAAGTTCAAGACAGTGATACTTTGCATTCAGATTATGAATTAGAGAGTCAAATGGCAAATTCAGAGCAAATAGAATTTTTAAAAACACTAGATGTAGAAACATTAAATACTCTAGATACTCTAGAGGATGTAGAATCATTGAGAATAAGTAGTCAGCCTAAAAGCCGCAGCAAAAGACATACACCTGCACAAGTAGCGTCACTTGAGACTCAATACAGAGATGCAATCCTAAAGCTTAGACAATACACTAAGAATCAACATGAAGATAGGGCTTTATTTAGTGGTTTTGAGAATGGATTTCAAGATAAGATGAAAATTATTGATTCTAATGCCCTCTCAATATCTAGTAGTGTTGACATTATAGGAAAGTATCCATATAAAGGATGGCCATTCAAGCGTGCTGTTAAGCTTTCAGTAGAGAGTGATACTGTTTATGTCATACCATCTAATGATGAGGATATGTATGGTATATGCATTGATGTTGATGAGAGTACTGACACGGCATCTGTAATTCCAATAACTAATAATTTTACTGGATATTTATCAGCTAGTGATGCAAGTATAAAGATAGCAGATAAATTAGATTTTGATTCAAACGGAATGCTTATAAAAGCAGGAAGTGGTGGCAAAAGAATGATGAATATCGTAGCACTTGATGACGCATTTACCATTGATTTAGCACCAGATGATGCTACCCGTAAGGGACAATACAAATTACATTTTGTTGAAGTAACGGTGTATGGTAATAGATCTTAAAGAATTTTTAATTATCAAAATAGGAGGTTAAATATTGTCATCTAATAATATCACACAATTAGTCAAGGACTATGAAACTAAAAGAGATAAGTTGAAAGGACTTATGAAGAATCCTAGCAATTATTCAGCTACTTTTAGTAACAATACTGATTTTAGAGATAAGAATTTGCATTTTAGTAATTCTGGTGGAACTGCAACAAGCAGCAAGACTAGATTAGAGAATCATCCAACTAAAGGTTATCCATATAAACGAGGTGTAAAACTTGTTGTAAATCCTTTTACCCAAGGCCAGCCACACTATGAACCACATGTTGAACCTGGGGGTGGTGATGATTTATACGGTATATGTGTTAACATAGATGATTTTACACAAAGGGCAACAGTAGTACCAATTACAGAATATTTTGAAGGGTATCTTGTTGCTAAAGATAATTCTATTAAGGAAAAAGATAAGCTTAAATTTAATTCAAATGGTGAGCTTGAAAAGGCTAGTGGATCTACCAATGTCAATGCTATAGCTACATCAGATTCGATTCAGTTGTCAAGTGACGTTTACATAGTAAGTGTAGTAACTTATGGAAATAAGGCTTTAAATTAAGGAGATTTTATGTCAGATTTATTTGATTTGGAATATTATTCAAAAGAAATTGCAAGTGTTATTAATGATGTAAGTACACCAGAATTTTACAAATGGTTAGCAGATGAACAGTTTGAATACATCAATCTTAAAACTGGTTTTGTGAAAAGTATCAAATGGGATGCGTTTGCAAATAAAAATCCTACAGCATTAATAGATGAAGTTAATGTTATCTCAACTATGGGATTTCGTTCAGAAACTATAATGCTTAATTACCTAAAGTTACAGTATAAGTTTAGACATATAAATCAATATGAAGAGAACTTTTATACCCATAACGGATATATTGGAAATCCAAATAACAGTTTGCTTCCCTTTAGAGAAGCATTTAAGCTTACAAGTGATGAGATTATCAAGATTATCGATCATTTTATTTTAACCGGTACTGTCACAGTAAAAAAAGATGGTAGGAGTCAACAAGTATTACTTCCTAATATGTACGGGCTACTTAATATGCCAAATCAAGTTAAAGAAGAAGTTGAGGCTTCTAATAAAGATAAAATGGATAAGATCTTTGAAAAAATAAAGTCAGGACTTGCAAAATTAGAGCTAGGAAAAGAATTCTCAACACCTATGGTGGTATTAGTTGACCCATTAACAAGTTTGAAACTTGTTGAACCATATGCAATACCAAGTACGTCCTCATCATCTAATGTTTATTCTTCAACTGTTTCATGGGAAGATTTCCTTATTAAGACCATAAAGGCTGTTAATAATAGAAGAGAAGTATATATACAGACAAGTCATTTACTAAAAAACCAGATACTCATTTATCCAATGAGTCCAAAATTACTAAAGTTAAAACTAAGTAGATATACGTTACCAATTCTAAATAGACAAATTGATAAGGACTCAACTGATATTGCACATTCATACCTTGATTTTGTACTTGGTGGGCTCTTAGCAACAGACAATACTATTTTGAGAGTTGATATTAAGCAAAGTTAATTATTAGTAGGAGAGGAGTAGATATGTCAGGAGAGCTTCAAACACTTCATAGTAAAGTCTTAAGTTTACTTAACTTAAATGAAGAAATATTATCATTTACACAGTTTGAAACTTACACAGAACTACTTGAAATGATAATAATAACTAAAGGAATTAATGCTCGTGTGATTAGCTCCTCCCATCTGATACTATTGCTTTGTTACTATATAGGCTGCAGGCTAAGTCAAGCAGGGATGATACGTGAATTTGGTCTTGAGAGGATCAAAAATGAAAAGCTAAATGAACTTGAAATTTCATATCACCCTGCTAGTAATGAGACTAATACTACTTTAAGTTTTTGTAGACAGTTTGAATCTTTACTTAGTTCTCTAAAAAGCCAAACAAACATACCCTCTTGTTGTTTAGGATTTATAAGGTGATGAGTAGCATTAGAGATAGACTTTCAAAGTTAGCATCAAGAGTAATCTCTTATTTTAAGAATGAAGAGACTTTAAAACTTTATAAAGGAACCTATGCTTACCTGGAGAATTTAGCCTCGCATGATATAACTTTCAATAAGAATAACTCAAGTGAGTTTAAGGGAGTACTCTTTAGTATAAAAGCTGACACGCTTGCAAGCGTTCCTGAAATTAATCTTTATGATATAAAATCACTTCACAAACTTTATACTACGTCCAATTTGGATTTTGAACTTAAAGATAGAATTTCAGATGAAAGTACATTTTATGAAATTCTAAGTATCGACTCTAGTGTTGGCTATCTTACTATGATTTTGAAGGAAGTAGAATGGAAGTAGAGATTGGTTGGTTTGATAAACGAAATGCTAAAATTGCAAGTCTTCATGAGATGGGTAGTAGCAAATTGCCTTTAAGGTCACATCTTTATGCTGTTGCTGATAATTATAAATTTAGAGAGTATATAAATACACCTTATATAAAGGCATGTTTTCTTCAAAGTCCAAAGAAAGGAATGCAAGCTATAGCAGAAGCATTTATTACTTATTACACAAATTATGTCATATCCGGTAAGGTAAAACCATCACTCTCTAGTAAGACAATTGCTTCTAAGAGAGATAAAGGTTCTCCTCATCCAGAAGTTGCTCTGGTTGATACTGGGGAGATGATAAATTCTATTAGCTATAGGATAAATGAGTGATATTAAGTACACAGAACATACACAAAAGCTTAATCTCTTATTTTAAAATTTTTAAAGAACGTATCTCTAAATTAGAGATAAAGTTAGATTTAATTAATACATACAATCATCCATACATGTCTAAATACACTATTCAATGTGAAAACATTATTGCAATTAAATTTGAAAATATGGACGATCTAACGTTAGGCTCAAGAGCTGGTGCATTTTACAAAAATGTAAATGAGTTTAGTTTGCATTTTCAAATATTCATTTTAAGTCAGGTTATAAACTCTAAAGACAAGGATGCTTATTACACCATGTTTCAAATTTATAGTCTACTTAGCGATTTTATTTACGAGAATACTTGTAAGTTAACACTAGAACAAGAAGAAGATGATAAATACTCAATTAGGGTCAACTTATATATTTACCCTACAACAAATATGCAAAACAGTGGACTTGTTAAAATTGATTCTAATTATAGCAACGCTGCATATTGTTGCAGTCAAGCTTTTAAAGCTAATGTACAAGTAATAGAACAACTAATTAGGGAGGAGAAGTGAATGCCGCAAGATACAATTAGTGTGAATTTGGCACATTCTAGATTAGATATAAATTATGTAAATTACTACGCGCCTTTACTTGTTTACAAATGTGCCAAAATTAAAGTTAACACCACAACACCCAAGGTAAAAATATTAAACTTAAATATAAATAACTTTGAGAGACAGATTGATGCACTTGAGAAAGAAGGTAGTAATGGAGAGGATGAATTTGGTAAGGAAAAGGAGTACTTAAAGAGCGCAATACAAGCATTCTTTTCTTCAGGTGATGCTGGACTTAAATCAGTTAAACTACTTATATATAAAGAAGGCACTGAAGCAAAGGCAATTAAGACAGAGCTTAGAGATAATAGATATACATTTATTGTACTTATAAACACCTATGCAAGTAACAGTGATGGTGGTGATGGACTTACTATTTACAAGGATGATTATACACATTTTAAAGACGATAAGCACTTTTTCGTATTTGCAACTAAAGAATCTGAAATCAAAGAACTATTTAAAAATGGTAGTAACTCTAAAGAAAAAATTATTGTTATCCACTCTAAAGGTGATGAGAACCTTCATTTGCGGTTTATATCTAAATACTTACATGAAGCTAGTATATTTCAAGCTGCTAATCCTTATGGACTCAAACTTAGCGGCATGGAGCCTATTACTGATGATGATACAATTTCTAAACTTAGAGGGGCAAATATTAACTTCTACTCACTTCTTAATGAAACTGGTCTTGATGGTGTTAAAGCTTTCAAAGAAGGAGTAACTCTTTCAGGCACTCCTATTGATGAACTCTTCACTTACCATTATATCAAATATGAATTTACATCAGAGCTTATTAGAGTATGGAATTTTAATGGTAGACAAAATAGTAAATTATCAAAACTGCAACTCTCAGGAGAGCGAGATAATGCTTACAGTGCAGCTATTGAATGTATGCTTAAACGTTTCATTGATGGAGGTCTAATTGTTGCGTACTCTAAGCTTAAGATTCAAGTATCATCAACACCTCAGCTAAAGCTTTTATTATCCGTAGAGATTACTTATAACCACTCTATGAACGCCGTTCTTTTAAACATTACAGCACAAGATATACAAAATTATCTAAATAGCTTAAAGGAGACTTAAACAATGACACAATGTTATGATTTAAGAAACATAGTTTTTTCAATTGGCGGGCATGAGATTCAAAGCGGTAAGTTAGAACTTACAAGTGAACCTACAACAAGAGCGGTAGCTAGCAGTGAAGATAGAGGGTTTCCCATAGTTAGCTTTAGAGACCCTAGAACCATTGTTTTTATATTCAATATTGAGGTTTCAATTGGAACTTATGATTACAAACTGCTAACAAAGCTTTCAAAAGACCAATTCTATAACATGTCCAAAAGTAAAAATGAAAGAATGTTAGATTTAGTATTCAATGACTTGGAAGACATCAAAATCATATCTAACTCTGCATTTTTTGCAGAAGAACCTTCAAGAAGCTACTCTGCTGAGGCTGAAAAGGTTACTTTTGAGATAAGAGCAGTTGGATGCACAGTTGATAATTAAATTTAATAATTAAGGAGGATTTGTGATTACACGTTACAAAATGAATATTTTAACTAAAGACAAAACACATACATTTGAAGTAAGAGTACTTCCTGTCTACAAGTGGGACTCTATATTAGGATTTTCACAAAGTGAAGGCATACATAAACTAAATGAAATTAAATATTTAAGCGAAATTACCAATTTAATGATTAAACCTGGCTTTTTAGATGAATTTTACTTTATTTTAAATGAAAATAGAGAGTACATTACTTACTATAAAGAATATCTTCAAGCCATACTTTACTCAATTCAGTTTGATACATTCAAATCAGATCCTGACTTTAAGAGACCAAATTTAGTTTACTTAAGTCATTATCTAAATAATACTAGTGGCTTTATACAATTTGATTACATTGATGATAGTTGGAATTATGAAGAGATAATACAAAATATCAAAATATAGAAGGTATTTAAAACTTATGAAAAGCAGTAGTAATGAATATATACAAGTATTACATGAAACTAAGCTTGAATATTTTAAGCTACTTGAAGAGATAAAACAAAACAAATATTTCTTTCCAATTATCATGGGTGTTTGCACTTTAAATGACGTAAAAACACTAAATTATAAAGATTTAATGGAAGTTAACAAAATATCTGAACTTAAACTTGAAAAGCAAATATTTGAAATGTTCCTTAGTAAAGGTGTATTATGAATGATACAAAATTTACAATTAAATTTAAAGGTGTACTTGATCACGCATTAACTCGCAAATCTTTAGAACAAGATATAGCCAAACTAGAACGTTTAATTAAACCTAAGCGATCACATCTAAAGAGTACTAGGGATATATTAAAACACAATTTATATGAGAAGAAACGTGAACTAGCCAAACAAAAAAAATATGAACGTTTAAGGGAAAGTGTAGAAAAGTTTAGACTTACTAAGACTAAAAAACTCATTAAGCTTGGATACACATTTGAAGACGCTAGGCGAAAAGCATTCAAGCATTCCTTAATGTCAACTAAAGAGCGAAGACGACTAGAATATGAAGATTTGAAACGTGGGGGGCACAAAGCAACAACACTTAACAAAACCGTTCAAAGTAGTATTCTTAAAGGCGCTAGTATTTTAAAAATCGCTGCTGGGACTGCTCTTGGAAATGCTGTTAGTAGTGGTGCTTCGGGAATATTTAGTTATGCTAAGAAATCTTTAGAAGAAAATGCAAAATTAAGTAAAACACATGCAATTACTTCAAAAGTATTTACAACAGGTGAGAAGAAATCATTAAGTCACATGCTTAAAGGATTTTCCGGTTTTGAAAGGGATTTAGAGAGAGAAGATTTCCTAAACTTGGCTGGGATAATTAGAAAAGAACTCGAATTTTTAGGTCAAAACAATGACAATAATCTTAAAAAGGCAGTAGAATTTGCTGCAAAGCTTAAATCTACTGGGGTTGTTGATGATACTAACTCGGCTATTGCAGCAGTAGTAGAATTCTTGCAAGGTAAAAGCGGTCCTCTCTATGACATTATGAGCTCATTTAAAGAGTTTACTGGTAAATATAATGAACGAGCCGCAATGGAATATGACATACTAGCACCAGGCCAGGCCCTTGATTACAGAAGTCATAAACTAAAGGAAGTAATTAACGATTGGAACTCACTTAAATTTCCTACTTACTCAAGCTCGACAGAAGAGGCTAAAAGTAGCTTAGAAAAGCTTAATGACACAGGTTCAAAACTTACTGCCAAGGTATTAGAACCGTTAGTTACTTCTTTAAACAAAATACTCGATTGGGCTTTAACGTTTAATTTTCAAACACATGTTATTAACCCCTTAATAGACGGGTTTAAAAGTTTTTTCGGTGACATTAACGAATGGCTTATAAAACTTGGCAAGAGAACTTTAAAATTAATACTGCCTAGTAAAATATACAGATTGGTATTTGGCAGCGAACCTGCAACAGATAAAAGTCATTCACCACTCTTAAGTACTGATACTGAAGCAAAATTAGAAACAGACGCAAGTATAAAAACACCAAGGTAAATATATGATATCACAATTTACAACTGATTTTACTTATAAATACAAAGACACAGCACCCCTAAAGGCAACCCTAGACCCTTTAAATCTTACACCATCACAAATAACAAATATCCTTAAAGAAACATTCAATGAAATCTCTACCGTGTTTATGGCATATAATTTCTTAAGTTTATGTCCAAGGATGGACTTTAAAGGACTTGGATATGTCCCTCAAGGGTTCTTCATTTTACCTAAAAGTGAACTAATTAGCACAACTTACACCACAACATGTTCAAAACATCCTGTAATTGACTATTACACACGTAAAGCTGAATATGTAAGCTACAATCCAACTTTTACTGGCGAAGTTATCACACTAAATAATGCTGTATTAACTAGTGCTTATAAGGAACTGCTTAATTTTTCAACTAATACGGCTTTTGGAAAGTTAATTTTTCCTCATACTAGTAATTTAGCAAAACAACAACTGGTTAACAGAGTTGAAGAGAGTGTACCATTTAGCCTCTACAGCCCAACTCTAGGGTTTAGAAGCATAGTTGCAATTACATCTCTTACCCTTAAAGACACAGTATACCTTGATGAGGTTGAAATTAGTCTCACATTAGAAGTTCTTAAAACATTTAATGTATATAAAGGATAAGGAAATGGAAGAAAGGCTTATCAAATACGACTTTAAAATCGAATTTTATAACATAAGTCAAACTAGCACATCAGAAGAAAAACCTAAAATCATAATTAAAACTGAAGACGGTATACACATTGACATATCAATATCTGATATTTACTCAAGCAATAATTATGTGTGTGCAAAGAGAAGCAAGCTAAGTCTTTGGAACTTATCTCTTGATTTTACTCGTAATGTAAATGAAGGAGATATTGTAAAGATATTTTATAAAAAATTCGCAGACTCTAGAGATTATGATTTTATTATGTCAGGGTATTTAGGTGTTCCTATGAGTACTGATTATGATAGTGGTGATTTTAGTGTTGATCTTGAAGTTCATTTGGCAACAAAAAGTAATTACTTCAATAGCAAACTTGACATAAATCAATTTCAAGGCATGAGTGTAGAGAATGCCATCTCTATAGCATTTCCTAATAGACATATAATCAATATGAGTTATGCTGATAGAACAAAAATTATAACTGAAAGTTTTTGTGCAAATACTCCTCTTGAGTTTATTGAAAAGATAACTAAAAAGTATGTTCAAAGTGTTAGGACAGATATTGCACCTAAAGATCACAGACAACTTATTAAAGAATCAGCTCTCAGGCACACTCATGTTGAGTGTAATTATATCTTTACTAACGCCACACCTGAAGCTAAAGATACAAATTATATCTTTCTTGAAGATTTTGGTCTTCACTTTATCCCGCAACAAGAGATTGCTATTGGAAGTACCCGCAATATAAGACTTATATATTGGAATGCCAAGATTATGTATACACACAAACTAAAAGTTGGTGATAGGGTCAAATTTCTAGATTCGCTGGGGAGTGAAGTTAAGAGTAGCATTATAGAGACTAGTGCTGCTTTAAGCAATACTGGTGAGTGCTCACTTACCTTGAAGCTTTATGATGACTCTAATTATTTAAATATCAAAGGAGAAGCTCGATAACTTATGAACTTGAATTATGAAATATACAGAATGAACAGCCAAATGAAAGGTTCAGCACTAACACAAGAAGAGATAAAACTATGGACTTACAGAAATATTTTTATCTCTAAGCTAGGAATAATTAAATCTTTTAACTCCTCTACACAAGAAGGTGTCGTTTTACTCTCTGGAGAGACAGATTTAGAGATTAAAACACGCAATATATCAAATATGCACTTTACTCTTAAAGAAGGTGAGAGTGTTATCCTTCTTCAAAGTAGTATTAACCTTTTTAATGAGGATGATGATAATTATTTTGATAAAAACTATTTCTATATTCTAAGGCCTATTAATATGCAAAATGCTACTATCAAAGTTAATGACTTTACAATTGACATACAAAATCCCATAGACATTAAAGCTAATAATACAAGTCTAAGAGCAGTGCTGGAAGAGATTGTATCTTGTCTATACAATTTAAGGGTTACTGGACAATCAGTAGTTGAACCTAGTTTTTATAGTAATCTTACAAAGATTACAAGTAAAATAAATATGTTACTTAAATAGGTTTTTGTTAAATTAAGCAATATACTTGCTACCTTGAGGGTTAAAAATTGGATTTACAGATTGACAATCAATTTAATTCTGTCTTTAAACAAGACTTAGCATTAACTAATGGAATAAATGAACAAAAGCAACGTTTATTTATTTTCCTTAAAACTCCAAAGGGTAGTATTAAAAATGCTCCTCATTGGGGATTTGACTATGATCTTGCAGCAAGATTTGCTAAGACAAGCTCTTTAACACAAATTAAAACTTACCTTTCAAATATCATACAAGACCTAAGGATTGATGCTATAAACATTGAAACAACTATTATAAATAAAAAATTAAACATTACATTTGAATTTGCAAACGACACTTTGAATATGGAGATTAAAATATGAGTATTCTCTTTGATCCTGACTTTGGAACTTTAAAACAGGATATCCAACAAATAATTAATACCAAACGTGAATATTTAAGAGACACGTATGGAATTATAATTAATAATGACCCTACATCCATTTACAATATAATTGCAAACTCACTTGCAATAAAAGAATATGAACTAATAGGTGAGGTTAACAAATTATTTTCTCTTCTTAAACCAGATTCTCCTTATTGGAAGGAGATACAAAAACATATAAGCATTAAAAGTACTACCTATGATGCTATAAAAAGTGCATTACTAAATCTTAATGGAATTAGAAATGTCAATATTAAAAGCACAGCTGGTAAGGCTAGTATTTACCTAATATTAGATGACTCGATGATGAATAAAGAGAAGAGTCAAATTACAGACTCCAATCTTAAAGCATTAATTTGGGAGACACTTTATCTTACATGTCCTGTTGGTACTGTTTTTGAAGGCGATATTCTCATAGATGGAATTAATAGCCAAAATCAAAAAATTGATTACAAAGTATCAATTGGAAAACGCAAATACGCATATCTTAAGAGTAAATACAAAGTCAATCTTGAGAATCATATATACTTGAACATTGACTTTAAAATTAGAGAAATTTATACTCGAATTAAAAATAATAACTACACAGATATGGGAATAAGTTTTGAATATCAAGATTTCTTCGCTCCTGTTAATGAAATTAAAGGTGTTCATTGCATTGATGTTTCTGTTGCCATAAAAGATAACCTGGACGTAAAAATTACTGATATTAATACAAGCGAATTCAAGCAAAATGAGAATATTAAAATTGAAGCAAATGAAATTCTCGATCTAAATTTTAATGCTGATAGGTTGCTAATTGATATCTCTTCATAAAAAAAGGATAGATTATGGTAAATATACCGACATTTCTTAAAGACACTCAAGTTGAAAAAATTATAAATACTGAATTAGCATTTATAAATAAAATCATCAAAGAAATTAAAGATCTTATTGCTAATTTCGAAGATATTAATGCTAGTGAGCACCTAAATTCAAGATTCATAGCGTTTTGGTTATCTGATATACTACAAATTATTTACTCAACAAACCAAACACTTGAAACACTTGCTAAAAATATTGATAGTGTACTATTTGCTTTGCGTCATATTGGAACCCATGAATCATTTATAAAACTATTTAAGGCTTTTCTTAATGTTGATATTGTTCCTACTACTCTAGAGCCTGGTGTTATTAACATCAAACTTAAAAGTCATATTAAAACTAATGTTATCGTATTTATTGTAGGTAGTACTCCAAAAAACTCCCCATATAAAAAAATTATCTTTAGAACTAAAAAAAATGGGCAAATCTTTAAAAAAGCTTGGACTATGACCTTGCTTCCTAAAGGATATGAGCATTCAATTTATGCACTTATTAAAAAACTGATCCCTATTGGAAGAGTACTCAAGATACAAGACCATGAGGGTCAATATATAAAAGAATTTAAAGGATAATAGTTAAGGAGATTTTATGTCAAGTCAAGAACCTGAAGGTATTGTAAAACACGATGATACAATTGAGATTAAAAATCTTAATAAATTAACCAAGCTTAAACCCACTGACCTTTTGGTCCTAGATGATGGGTTTTCTAGTTGTCATGCTATTACTCTTGATAACTTCCATAAGGACTTACATACAAAAATATTCCTAGATGATGGTGATCGAAAGAATGATTTCAAACAAGTTATCAAAACACTAATTGCTAATGAATTGCTAAGCGACACCAATTTTATAAACCAAGTTTATAGTCAAGTACTTACCAAATTTTTAAAAGATGACTCTAGTAGTATTTCACAGACATATAATAAAGTTATAGAAAAACTTAAAAATAATGAATCTAGTGTTATGGACACTATTATAAGTAAAGTTACAAGTAAGTTTGAATCTAACTTGCCTGAAGATAATTTAAGCAAAAGTCATTACTTTATAGGACTTTATTACTCTAGTTTAAAAAAAATTCCAGTACAAGAATATCTAACTGGTATTAGTAACAGCTTTAGTACAAGTAGTACTACTACAATAAGAGCAACTAGTTATAATAGTGACGGGTTTTATAGAAACACTGTGTACATGTCTAGTTTAAAATATGGACGTTATGTCTTTGACCTTGGGTCCACAGCTACATCTAACAATGAAGAAATTATTATACAAACAGACAGTTCATATGATGATAGTCCCATATATTTAATTGTCAAAGTTACTGCAAGATCTAATTCAACTTCACAATCTGATAAAGAAGTAAGCATAAAATATAGCTATTCTTCAAAACGAACTATCTTTAAGCTTTCAAGTGTACATGGCGGTACAGGTTTTGATGCCAATATTCTAGAAGGTTGGTATATGCAAAAGAATGTGAGTGGCGTTCCTTTACTCGTGAAGCTATAATTTTTATTTGTATTTTTTAGTTTTGTTTTTGCTATATTGATATATAGTTGTAGCTACCAATTTAAATGAGAGGAGACATAAAGTTGAATGAAGTTGAGAATAATGTATTAAATTTTTTACTTCAACTGATTAACATCAATGAAGTGAAGTTAGTTATTATTGGTGCCTTTATCTTAAGTCTTGGACTGATCTTCAAGCCAGCAATCAAAGATATACTAACTATTTTAGCTAGTAAGATAAAAAAACAAGGTAAAGACACAGATAAAGGAGAGGACTTATGAAATTAAGCACTGCTAAATTAAGTGTTGATATTTTAAATAACTTTACCGAAATTATTAAAAATAATCATCACGGTAAAAATACCGCCACTTATATCAATATTTTTACTAAAGTGGTTAATTACTTTTACGTTCTATATGAAGCTAGCATATATCAAATGGAAGGGAGGGAAGCTATTAAACTACTACGTGAAATTGAGGAGATACTAAGGATTAACATTGAAATCATAGAAAATGCTGATGATCACGATGAGCTTACAAAATACACATCACAACTTAGAGCTAAACGTAACAAGATAATGAGCACTTACATCAAAATGCTAAAGGAGGCATAATTTGAGTAAACTTATAAAACTAACCCTTTTAACAGTTATCTTTTCATGTACATCTATTGCGTCACTAACAGAGGAGCCAACACCTCCTAAAACCCAAACTATTAAAGAACTAAGTGTATACGAAGCTAAGTTATCTGATTATGTTATGTACTTACAAGTATTCTTAACTAGAACAAAGAAAAAGGTTAATGACCCAAAGTATCCTAAGTTTACTTACTTTGATACATCAACACTGAAATCTGAGAGTACAATTGATGATTTAATGTTTAATATCAATCTGTTTAAAGAATATATTAGTATAATTAAACCCATTGCCCAAATGGTGTACAAAAGATATTCAAAATTACAAAATTAAATAAATAAAAAAGATAAGCCCTCACCTAAGGGCTTATCTTTTAAAATAAATGGAATAGAGGTCCTGTTTACTCACATAGATACCCAAAATTATTATCACTAGCTATATATCCAAATAATTTGAGTGGACTCTGGCCATATTTTGGCTCTCTATATGTTAAAAATTTAGAAAAACCTTCAATTACTTCTGGATCAGACTCTGTTCTCTTTAAATAATTATTTATAAGCTCAGTCCAATACTTTATAGTTTTAAGCTCTGGTTTGGTTTCAAAAAACTTGAGTATACTCGAATCATCATCATTCTTTAATTGTATTAAAAACTTATCTATCATTTCTAAACTATCAAAAGGTGCATCATCTAATACCGAATGCATCCTTTTAGATGCTTGAAGCAATTTCTTGTAATAATGATACTTAGCGGGTATACGTTTAGGAAGTTTATCAAGACTAATTACAGATTTATGACTTACAGATTGCTGTTTTGTTTCACCTTTAGTTACTCTTTTAGTATTAATATCTTTATCTTTATTTAAAGAATTTACAGGTGAAACATCCACACTACTAACTCTTTCTCCATTAGCTTCTTGAACATGCTCTAAGGAACTAGCATCAGTGTCAACTTCACTCTCAATTAAAAGGTATGCTACAAGAGCATATCTTTTAAAATATGTTATGCATGAACCTACAAGTTGAGGTAATGTATTTTGATTCTTTACTCCAGTGGACGTTAATTCTTCGCTGTAAATAGGTGTATCAAATGACTCGCTATATCCACTCTTGGGACTGTAAAATGTTGTTGTAATAACATTAACTAAATCACCATCAAAATTCTTTATAGTTGGATATTGCATAAAACCAATGTCTAGATTATTGATCTTTATAACATTCTTTATTTCTCTTATTATCTCATTAAAATCTTGATACTTATATCCATATCCATTAAGATTCTTAGCAACACCACTTAAATGCATTTGTAGACTATGCAAAGACTTTAGAAAGTTTATCTTTGATTGATTTTCATTTGTTACTGAATTTTGATTATTTACTCTTATATCTGTTACTTTTCTTACTGACTGTTTACTCTGTTTCTTAACTGCTCTGCGCATTTTAGTTTTTGTATTTTGAATTTTAGTTCTTGTTATTTTATTTGTCATGATTAACTCCTATAATGTATTAATAAAACCAAATATACAGCAAATATTAGTTTTTGTCAAATTACAAACAAAAATTTAGAGCTTAATTAAGAATTCTATTTAAGAGTTCTTAATTAAGCTCTAAAGGCTATTAATGCCGAACATTATAGGTAGTCCTAAAATGATAGCACTACTGACAATAGGTAGCATACAATAAATCTAAAATAAAATCAATCCTTATTTATAAGTAAAATTTTTATCCTATAAAGAACTTACTTATTAGAGACATAACAATAGATATAACTATTGGTATTCCTACTGCTATAATAATAGTGAGCATTCTATTTCCTACACTAAGCTTTTCTAATAAAACTTTATTTGACATATCAAGCTTTTCTAACAGTATTGTATGATTATTTTTCATTTCTTCTCTTAAGACAAGAATGGTGCTTTTCACTTCTTCTCGCAATATCACATTGTTATTTTGTATTTCTTTAAATAAATTTTTCTCTATATTGTCCATCTTGTTATCTAAATCAGATATATCCCTTTTAAATTCTATCTTAGCAAATTCAATATCCTTTTTTAAGTTATTCTCTACATTAATGATTTGTTGTTCTAATGAATTCATCTTTTCCCTTAAGACTTCAAAATTAGAATTATCATTATGAAGTAAAATGAAATTCACAGCTTCTTCAGTAAAGCCCTTATTTAAAAACTCTTCATACTTAGCCTTTTAAACTTTTAAATTTTTTCATAAACTCTTCTAGCAAATCTTTTTTGTCTTTAAAAAGTTCATCCATTAAGAAACTTGTAAACTTGGCATTTTGCTTATAAAAATCATAACTATCTTGATTCTTAAGCTGAAATCTTAATGGCTTTATTGGATTTTGTCTTGATTTCTTTATTGATATACTTCCTTTAGTTTGTATATATCTTATAGAAGCCTGTATCCCATTAACAGTTATAAATTCCTCCTCTATAAAACCTGATTCAATGGCTATCGCTAATTTTATATACTGATAAGCTTGAGATTTTGCAAGCCTAAACGCAGACAAAAAATCCCTAAAAGAATTAAAACCACCTTCTATATAAAGTTTATTTTCATTAATCTTTTTTAAGATTTTCATAGTGTCAATACTATTATATATTTCTGTTTTAATATTATTCTGTAATCGGATTACTAAATTATCAAACTCTTCTTTTCTTTTATTTTGATTATTTGTATCAAGGATATAGTTCAGATCCTTTTGGGGCATTCTGTTTTTGATTTTTAAATCAACCACTTTTTTGCTCATAACACATCTCCTTTTAACCTATTAATTTATAAATAATTTATATTTTAGAAAAACTGTCCGATGCATCGGACAGTTTTTCCTTGCTAAACCAACAACTGTGTTTTAGACAAAAACAAATCTAATACTTTAACATATTCAATAATATAATCTTTTGTAAAATCAAATTTCTCATTACATCCTATCCTTTTATTTAAATCTTCTCTTTCACTTATAACTCCTAAAAATTCATCTTGAGACTTTACAATATTCAATAAAGTTTTATGTGTAATATTCTTTTTAAATCTAGTTATAATTATTAAAACAGGTATACCCGCTACTTCTTTTACAAATTCTCTCAAAACCTCAAATGCTTCGACAGACCATTTTTCAGCTGTCATAGGAGATATTACATAATCACTACTTATCAAAGATGTCTTTAATGTAAAATTCCTTTTAGGATTCGTATCAATTATTATATAACTATAATCAGTTATTACAGAACTTAGCTTATTCTTTAACATTCCTTCAATAAACAAATGACGATTTTCACAATAAAAATCTGTGTTTAAATCATCCACATTTACACAACTAGGTATTAAATCCAAATTATTACCAATACTAATAATAGTTCTACTAATATCTAAGTTATTCTTTATAACTTCTCCTATATTTATTTTAAAAACCTCAATATTTTTATTTTCTAGTTCATCAGAATAATAACTTGTGATACTTGCTTGGTCGTCCATATCGATTAAAAGTACCTTGTACTTGTTTGCTAGTAGGTTAGAAAGTATAATAGCACTTGTACTTTTCCCAACACCACCTTTAATTGATGCGATTGTTATTACTCTTGCTTTTTTTCTATCCATTTGTTTATAAGACCTCCATCTGATAGCTTTTTACTGTAAAATTCATATACTAGTTGCTCTAAGTTTGTGAGTTTTTCAATTAAAGATTTGTAATATTTTGTATCTGTTTTATCTTTTCTAAGTAAGTAAGAAATTCCTCTTAAATAGCAAAAAACACTACCCTTCTTAAATCTAAATTCTATGTAATAAACTTTTGAAAATGTAGATGCCTTCATGACACCATTTTCTTCATATCTTCTAACTACATTCTTTATTGGTTTTCTACAACCATAATAAATACCCAAGAATTTATCATCATCTCTCAAAGCAAACAAACTGAAAAATTCTATCTTTTCTCTATTAAATAATCCTCTAAATGCAATAAAAAATTTGTACTGTTGATTTTTATTAATGCCAAATGAAAATAAATCCATCATAATTTTTGTATGATATAAAGTTTTGCTATTTTTATTTTCTATCTTGATAAAGATAGGTTTATCTCTCTTATCCTTAATTTCTAACTTTTTTTCTTTAAGGCGTTCTAACACACTTTCCATAATTAATCCTTAACTTGTAACTTTTTTAGATTCCCCTGATTTTAAATAATCTTTATTATTTTCCATTAACTCTAAAAGTTCACAGTAGTAATGGTTACTAAATACCTTGTTATATTCTAATTTGTTCTGTTTGCTTAAATAATTCTTTAATATTGGTACCAAAACCGATGTGTTCAATTTGTCTCTTAACTGATCAAGAAGTATGCTAAATACGTTATTCCTAATGTCTCTTTCATTTTCTTTCACGTTTTTATTATCACATTCAACTATTTCTTTAAGTTTCCCTATTATCTTCTTTAAATCGATGTATTTATCTCTTTCTATGATAAAGTGGGGTTTGTTTTTATATTGTTCATACACGTTTTGTATTTGGATCTTTAATTGTTTGCTGTCATATCCCTCATTCTTTAGATTAGCTTTTATCTCATCTAATATCTTACTTAATTCTTTTTGTTTATTCTTAAGCCTACTGTTATTTGGTTTAATGCTATTTGTTTTTTCGTAACTATAATTTTCAGCTATTTTAATGGCTTTAAATGATTGAATTTTAAAATCTTTTTTCGCTTCTAAATTCAAAATAGAAAAGAAAGCATTTGATTTAAATTTGCATTTCCTAGCGTATTTTTCTACTTGTAATCTTTCTATGTATTTTATGTTTTTATCTTCTTCTTTATTATTATAAGAATTATTAAAACACTCCCATTTTTCTACACTACTATTTTTAATGCAAGTCTTTTCAATATATGCACTGACACGTTTTTTGTATCTTTCTTCTTTTTTATCTCTAAAGTGTTTATTGATTATGTGATGACATTCTTTTTTAGAGTATTTAAGTTTATAATGAACTTCAGTTCCCATATTAACTCCCAAATGTCTGTGATAATTAATTGTCACTTTAAATTCTTTTTCTAATTTATATAGATAACTTTGTAGAGTTTTAAGTTTGATAGGTTTTTGGTCATTTTTTTTCATATTGTTATTAAAGTAATAAAGTATGTTGCTTTGAGTGTATTTTTTAAGGTTCAAGTTCACGTAATCTAATGTAGATACTAAAACTATTAATTTGTGTTGGTGTTTGTTGGTAATTTTTTTTATGCTCTCCAT
>NZ_CP073161.1 GCF_023035815.1 Borrelia parkeri | reverse complement strand
TATTAAACTCCTATAATGTATTACTGTTAATCATAGTAACGCAATACCGGATAAAAAGTAAACCTATTTATAATAAAAATATATTTTTTTAGAATTTAACAAAAATAATATATCAAAAGTTTTGACAAAAACAATTTTTTGCTATATTATTTTATTTATAAATACATTATAGGGGGTTAATATGATAAATATGACAAAAATAAATGAACAAAAATCAGAGGTGGGGATGCAACAATTTAGTTTGTACAGGCAGATGATGTTTGAAGGATTTGAATCTTTTGCATATCAAAGTCAAGAAAATTTTAAAGGTAAACAAAAACAGTTAAGTAAAATAAATAAGATAGGACGTAAATTACCAAAAATTGGAAGAGATGAATGTTTTAAGTTTAATAGTAAGGTTGATTTTAGTATTCAAAGAGAAGCATTAAAGCATATGGGTGCAAGTGAAGTTGGAAGTATGTTTATTGGAGCTGATTCTTTAGAAAAATTAATGCGAGATAGGATACTTAAAGCTATAGGAAGAGAGATTCCATTTGAAGATAATTTAAGCATGAGAAAGGGGAAGATACTAGAGTCTTTAGGATTTGATGAATTTGTTCGTATGCACGCAGGCAATATTGAAGTGTTGCATAAAAACAAATATGCAAACGGTGTTGACAAATATAATTATTTTAAAAAATTTAAGGGCCGTGAGACATTAGTTGGTTCAACAATTGATGGATGGTTTGTAAGCATCACAGGAGAAGCAGAGTTACTTGAGATCAAATTTAGTGATAATCTTTACTTAAAAAGTGCAGCTTTTGAATACAACAGAACCGGTAATTTTTTAGAAAATAAATATTTCTTCAAATATTATGTTCAAGTACAAATGCAACTCTTATGTACAGGTTTAGATAGGGGAAATTTATTTATTATCATAGGTAATGAGGCTATCAACTGTGTAATTAATAGGGATGATAATTTTATTAGTGCTGTAATGACTGAGGTTTCAAGATTAGAGCAGGAAGTAAGTCGTATTGCCAAATCTTTAAAATCAAATAGTGATATTGATATTAAAAATATTGATTTAGACGAGCTGAGTGTTATTATTGAAGATTTTTTAAAGAATAGCTTTGTGTATCAAGAGTTGTGTGATATGGATTTCAAGTTTGAATTTTTAACATTTTTAAAAGCAAGTCATCTTGAGATTGATGAAGACGAAAATTTGAATTTGAAGAGACATCTTGAAAAGATTATTGCATTGCAATCTGAAATTGACAAGGTAGAAGAGACAACTAAAAAGGATTATGCGTTAGAGTTGTCTAGGTTAACAAAACCTATTAAAGATAAACTTAAATTTCAAATAGATGCTCTGGTTAAAGAATTTTCTTTAAATGAACATATAAATTATGACTTTGATGGGAATCTATTCCATTTAGATATGAGTAGGAGAGCTATTAAGGATAGATTTAAGTTTTTAAGCTCTGTTATGGATTTTACCTTTAGTAGTAATTCAAATGTAGTTAATGATTGGTCCACTCCTATTTTAAATGCTGTTTAAGGGTACCTTTATGAGGTTTATATTTATGGTTTTATTTTTGGTAATTACTTATAAGGCTTTAAGATTTTTATGTAAGTTTTGCATGCGAAGTATAGCGAGACTCATTCAGGATTATTATTCAAGACAAGAATTTTTAGAAAATATGAGAAGACTTGATTGTGATTTAAGACGTATGGAGATGTTAAGTAGGATTTATGATGAGGAGAGTTCTGGTGTTTGATATTAACTCTTTAAGTATGTCTGGTCGTTTAACAAGAGACTGTGAGCTTAATTATACTAGTAATAGTCTTCCTATATTAAAATTTACTCTGGCTAATAATAGAGGTGTTAGGAGGCGTAGTTCATGGGAGAGCCAAGCACAATTTTTTGACTGTGTGATTTTTGGCTCTAAAGCTGAGAGTCTTGCTGTTTTGCTTAAACGAGGGGTTCAAGTTGTACTTAGTGGATCCCTCGCTTATGAGAATTGGAGAGATAAGCGTACAGGTGAGGGGAAGAGTAAATACAGTATTTTGGTAAATGATATTCAAATCTTAAACTCATCTGTTAAAAAACAAGAGACTAATGATTCTCAGTCTCAAGATGAGTTTTATGAAGATATTCCTTTTTAGTAGTTATATAAGGTAAATTAAAAGTTAAGGAGGTATGGGGTGGTAGTATCAAAAAGGGAGCTTATAGAAAATATGATGGGAGCTAAATATGATTTTGAAGATGTTTTACTTTGTAGGAAAGACAGACAAGGAGAGATGCTATTTGAGAGACTTTGCAGAGAAGGGCTTACTATTGGGAATGCTAAGTTATGTTTAGATGTGTTTTTAAGCATTTGCAAAAAGAGTCCTGACTTCGATTCAAGATATGGGATACTTAAGATTAACAAGAGGAGTATATTTGTAGATAGTTTTTTTAGTATTTCTATATTTTTAGATCAAATTCTAAACTTTTATGATAGTAGTGTAGAGTGTCTTCTTGAGGAGCCAGACTTAGAGATTTAATGGAGGTTGAAGGTTAGAGATGAAAATAACGCAAAATAATCCGAATTTAATTTCAGCAGTACGTCAATGGGGATGTTACTTTTTATCTCTTCATTATTACATAGAAAAGTATAAAAAGTTGCAGTTTAGTGTTCTTGATATAAATAAGAATTATCATAACTTTGTTAAGTTAGGATATATAAGAAGTAATTGTTATATTCTAAACCCATGCGCTGTGCTTAGACGGTTTGATATTAGTACAAGTGTGAGGTGGGAAGGCCCTGCTTACAGATGTTTAGATGGAGAATTTGAGATAAGTGAAGTTAAGATTAAAAATACACCAGGATATCATTTTATAGCAACTAATGAGGCATCTGTGCTTTATGATTCACTGATGCTTAAAGAGCGGGGTGTTGAATATGAAATTACATCAAGGAGAATATTTAAGAAATATTGAAACTACTAAGTAGAGAAGGAAGTAAATACCTTTATAGTGCTGATATTATAAGTCTTTTTCCTAGGCATACCCAGTATATTGAAGGATTTTTTGGTACAGGAGCTGTATTTTTTGCAAAGCCATTAGCCCATTACAATATACTCAATGATAATTCTAAATTTATATATAAGTTTTTTTATATCTTAAGACAAGACCCTGAGTTGCTCTACAAGCGTGTAAGAGATGCAATTATTTATGATAGCATTATTAATGAGAACCTGGACAAAATCGAATACATGGTTTTGCGAAGTTTGTATTCACTTTATGCTTCATCCGGCGTAACTATGAAGTTAAATCGAAGTAATGCTAAGAGATTGTTTTTAAGTACCCTTCAAACTTATAAATCTAGATTTAAAGAGATGCTTGATAATGCAATATTTACGTCACGTGATATTTTTAAATTTTTAGCAGCACTACCTAGGCGAGATAAGGTAAGCTCAACATTTGTATATCTTGACCCTCCATATTCAATTTCACGTGGAAATCTTGCTGATAATCGTGGATGGAATTTAGATTCTCTAGAGAGACTTATTATAGAGATGAAGAGATATAGTTGGCAATTTGCAATAAGTGAATTTGATGATTTAAGAGTAGTTGAGCTTTTCTTAAAGCATAATCTTTTTGTAAATTATGTAGCACGCTCAACTGGTATAGCTAGTATTTTTAAGAAAACTAAACATGAAATACTAGCTACTTCATACAAAACTAATAAGTCAAGGATGGACTTCCGTGATACTCGTTATATTCAAAAGGAAATGTTTAAAATGCAGGCGTAAATTTGTATATGGAAAAAAGACCCTAGAAAAGTTTAGAGTCTTTTTTTCCCTGCATAATGAAATTTTAGTTTAAAGAATATATATATTATAAACCAAAGAATTATCAAAAACAAAAGCTTAACAAATAATTTTTATGTAAAATAAATACCTAATTTTATCTTTAGGTATTTATTTTGAAGTTGGTAAAATTTTTGAAGTGGGAAAATAGTACCTTAGGTGTATGAAAAATATTAGCAAAAAATATGGGTTATTTCAAGCTAGTTTTGATATCTTTGTAAGCCTGTATTTTACTTGCACTTGAGAGTCCATAAACATTATCAATCTCAGAAGTAGATGAGTATTTCATAAGCTCTTTAATTTCAAATGAATTATATCCTTTAGACTTTAGTGATGCTATAAATATATTACGGAGTATATGTAGAGATTTGCGATGTTTAAATCCTCCCTTAATAAGTAATTCCTTAAATTGTTTTGAAATCTTGATTATGCTAACTTTATTGTCACGAAATTTAAGTTTACTTTTTTGAAATAGATAAGTACGTCTACTGTCTTTGTCTCTAGAGCCAAAATATTCTTGATGTGCCCTCATAATAGAATCAAATTCAAACTTACTAATAACTACTTCTCTTATACAGATATTGCTGCGTTTTTTAGCTACATTAACACGAATAGAATAGAATACTTCACCATTACTGCTTGTCTCTTTATATATATCAGTAAGTTTTACATTTTGTATCTCAACACCCCTACAACCAGTAATTGAGAGTAAGTGTACAAACCATCCTGAGATTGGATCTTGTTCTTTAAGTCTCTCTATAGAGCGTTTTACTAGTCTAGTTGTCTTGTCATTTAGATAAAATCTTACAGGAGTGTTTAATTTTTTAGTATTTCTAGTTTTAAGTGAGCTTTTAAGTAGAGATAATTCTTCTCTTAAGTGCTCATTTTGCATTTCTAATTCTTTAATTTTTAAGTTAAGATTGCAGTTAATTAAATGTTTCCCTTTCATGTAATTTCAAAGTTAACTAAATAGTTTAAAAATAGATAAAATTAGTTATAAAAATATTAGCAAATACTTACATGTAGAGTCAATTTTTAAAGGTCTCCATTGCATAGAAAATATCTTACCTAAGGTTGTTTATGTAAATAGATAGGGTATTTTTTTGTATGTTTGGTTAATATATCTAGAATACTTTAACCTAACCTTAACAAATACTTCAAATTTTACTCTCCGTAGACTTTATTTGTCTATTTAGTGGCTTTCCATTTTGCAATGAGACATATTGTTCTTGAAAATTTAACTTTACTCTTTCTGTTAACCAAAGGTTTACTTTTATAGTTACTCTTACCATTTTTATAACGAGTTTAATTTATTCTTTTTCATGCTTTTTTATCTAGGATATTTGTTGCCTTTTTCTCTTAAATCTCTCTTTCTTAAATATTATTTCTTAACTTTTTGATTATGAGAGGTTCTTTAACCACCTGCTCCTACTTGACAAGTGCTTGTTGCTCCTTCTTTAAAACCATTGAGCGTACTTTCATCCATTTTACTAAAATATCCTTGTACAACGGTTTTAAAAGTGCTTTTACCCCCATCATTTCCATTACATTTTTCAAGTTCAGTATTTATATGTTCAAGGGCTTCCTTTATTTTAGATTCATCATGATTTAAAAATTTGTTAAAAAGATCATCATTACCCAAAGCTTGTTTTAAAAAATCTAGATTTGTTTTTTGAGTTTCATTTAATTTTTCTCTTAACACTTCTTCAGGTGTTTTTTGTACTTCTTCTTGTTCTTCTAAATTTCTTTTAACTCTACTCTTAGGTGTAGCATTTCTATGCTCATATTCACAACTACTAATTAGTAGTGCCAATACCAAAATAAAATTAATTTTATTCATATAAATCCCCTTATCTTTTTTGATTTAAAAATATATCTCTATTTACACATCTTGAATGTGCATGTAGTTATAAGTATTAATTGTTTTTGTAAAATTTATTGTTTTGTTATAAATTTTATGTTAAATATATTTTTGTTAACCTATTAGTTAACTTATATTAAAAGGTATGAGTAGGGTAAAGAAATCATTAGATGATTATGTTGTGTATTTTAGAGAAGGAAAACTTAATGACGCTAGTATTGCAAAAGAGCTTGGAGTTAGTCGTGTTAATGTAGGAAAGATGCGACGCAAATGGGAAGAGATTAAAGATGACCCTGAGTATATTACTGGTGCTGCTAAGCTTACTATTCGTGAAGATACTTTGAAGAATATCTTATTTCATGCATCACAAAGTAGGGCCCAAGCACGTGATCTTAAGAGTCAGTTTAGTATGGCTAAAAGTATGTTGGGACTAGAATTTATAAATTCATTTAGTAGGTATTTAGAGTTAGAACTTAAAACTCATAATTACAAAATAGAAGAATTAGAGTCTCAAATTAGCAATCTTTATAAGAAGACTTTAAATAAAAAAGTAGCACATTCAGAAGAAGAAAGTCGTGAGCTTGAAGAGTTAAAACTTAAACTCGATGAGCTTAAAAGGGAGAGAGAACTTAAGAAGATGTCACTATGTTACAAGACAATGCTAAAGCTTAAAGCTACTGATACAGATGTGCGCTCTAAATTACAAATTTAAAGGACATGGTAATGGATATATATAAACTACCTATATTTAAAGAAATGGAGCGAGAGTACAAGCGTGATTTTGGTATTGATATAATGGATTTTATTAAACCGAAAGCATTGGAGGTTGATTTTAAAGGGTTTGAGGAGAGACACTTAACTAAAAAGCAACGAGAAGTACTTAAATCTATTGAAAAACATAGACAAACTAAAATAATCCTATCAGGTGGTATTGCTAGTGGTAAAACATTTCTAGCATGTTATCTATTCTTAAAAATACTGCTTACAAATAGGAATGTGTATAAAAAAAATACTAATAATTTTATAATAGGAAATTCCCAAAAATCATTAGAGGTTAATGTTATGAGTGAGTTAGAAGATATTGCTAGTATGCTTAAGATCCCCTTTAGGCCAAAATTTTCTAATACATCATATTTTGAAATAGACTCGCTAAGAGTTAATTTGTATGGAGGAGATAGGGCAAGTGATTTTGAGAGGTTTAGAGGCTCTAATTCAGCGCTTATTTACGTTAATGAAGCAACAACACTGCATAAGGAAACATTAATAGAATGTTTAAAAAGGCTTAGAGTAGGAATGCAAACCATTATATTTGATACCAATCCTGACAGCCCGGAGCATTTTTTTAAAACAGATTATATTGATAATACAGAAATTTACTCTACATATAACTTTACAACATATGATAATGAATTAATACCCGCGGAATTTATTAAAACCCAAGAAAAAATTTACAGGGACATTCCAACATATAAAGCAAGGGTACTACTTGGAGAATGGGTCGCATCCTGTGATGCGATATTTACTAATGTTAATCTTACAAGTAAGCATGAATTTATCTCCCCAATAGCATATTTAGATCCTGCATACAGTATTGGAGGAGATAATACAGCTATTTGTGTGTTAGAGCGAGTAGATCAAAGTTATTATGCGTTTATATTTCAAGAAAAGTTACCAGTAGGTGATCCTAAGATGTTAAATACAATTAAAACTATACTTACAAATCTTAATGTACACAAACTATATGTTGAAGATAGGGATGATATTTCTGGGCATGGGAATGTGACTAAAACGTTTCTTAAACTTAGAGCGGGTATGAGTCATAATTTTAAAATTGCTCCAATTAAACCTATAAGTAATAAATTTACTAGAATTGCTACGTTAATAGAGCCATTTGCAACATCTAAACTTAGTATTATGGATTATTCAAGTAAGTCAGCTATATCTGATATTTATAAGTACAAAGGAGATGGTAAGAGTGATGATGATTCATTAGATAGCCTGTCAGCATCATATATGTTATTGACTTTGGGTGCTCGTTCTCTTAAAGCACATTTTACTAAAATAAGGTTCATATAACACTTAAAATATTATATAATAATTACATAAGGAGTGTTTTTATGGGACTTGCTCAACCAGTTATTACTCAGCAAATGGTTATAGCTGAACTTACTAAAGCCGGTATTAAGAGAGATATCGCTATTGATCTGTCTTACAGATATTATAAAAATGAACTGACTTACAAAGATATTGAATTCTTAAAAGAAAACTTTGATATTAAACTTGAAAAGGTTGAAGCTCTTTTACAAGCTGAAATTAAATCTGTAGAGACAAACTTAAAATCTGATATTAGAGATCTCGATAATAAATTCGATTCTAAATTCAATGAACTCGATAAAAAAATTGACACTGTAGAGAATAACTTTAATCTTAAACTTGAAAAAGTCGAAGCTCTTTTACAAGCTGAGATTAAATCTGTCAAAACTGAACTTGATAACAAGATTGATACCAAATTTAATGAACTCGATAACAAAATAGATACAGTTGAAAATAATCTTAACACTAAAATTGATACCAAATTCAATGAACTTGATAATAAAATTGATACCAAATTCAATGTACTTGATAATAAACTTAAACTTCATGGTTGGATGTTTGGTACTCTTATTACTCTTAATATAGGAATATTCTTAGCATTAATGTCATTATTAGTAAAGTAAATTTATTTATCTAAAGCCTTCCCTTATTTAATTGACCTTCTGTCAATTATTTTTTTTAGTCATTTTTTTACAAAAATTATTTAAATTTTGTTAGAAACAATTAGTTTTTGTCAATTGTTGCGTTATATTTTCTCCATATAATTAATTTATGGTTAAAAGTTAAAGATATCATGATTTTAAATAGCAATATAAACGCAAGAGACTTATACCGTTACTCAATATTTTTTAGAAACTACATTTCAAATGTAGCAGAAGACACTCTTAAGAATGGAATCACTTTAAATAGTATTGATACTGCTTTTAATGTTAATGATGCTTTAGAAAACTTGAAAATAGAGTTAAAGAAAGCATTATTGCAGTGCCTAATTAGTTACCGTTTTAATGGTGTTGGATACATTTTAGTTAAAACTGCTGACGTGCTAGAAGATTTACACTTAAGTGTGAACCTAGAACTTCCTATTGGGTTTATGTATCTTGACTACGATAATGTTCGTGATGAGGGGCCTGACTTTAATTATATAACATACACTTTCAAAATAAATACAGATGAGAAGATATCTTATAGAGATTTCAAGATTCATAAGAGTAGGGTAATCATACACTCCAATTATGATTATATACTTAAAGCCTACAGTCCATGTTATACGCAAAGTTTTTTGCTTAATATATATCTTTTTGAACAAATATATAAAGAAATAGAGCGGAGAATAGAGCAACATAACTTTTTGTTTTACAAGGATGAATCATTAGTAACATTACAAGATGCACTAAGTGATGCTACGACTTCATTAGAGCTTTTAACTAAGGGCGTTAATTATAAGCCAAGTATATTTTCTAACCTGTTTAAAAGCAATGTAGATGAAAATCAAAATCATATAAGCACATTTAAGAGTGTAAATAGCGATTTAGAGCGAGAGCTTACACGGCTTAAATCTAACTTAAATAATAATGGTATTTTTTACAGTGGAACACCAGATGCTTCACTGGAGGTTATTAAGTATGATTTAACCTATTTAAAGGAAGCATTAACCTTAGTAAAGGCAAAGATAGGTGCTGACACAAAAGAGCCATTAACTAGAAGTTTTAATGAGCAAACCAAGGGGCTTGGAAATGATGGGAAAGGGGATAGGTCTAATTATTATGACTTTTTAAAAAGTGTTCAAGAACAAATTGAAGTTACTATTAATAGTAAACTTGTTAAGTATTTCAATCTTAAGATGCATTTTAATTCACTGTATGTGCTAAGTGAAGAAGAAAAAATAGAGCGAGATATGAGATTACTTGAAATGTATGACAAGTATGTATCTTTAATGCTAAATCCTGCCTTAAGTACAGTTGATAAGGCAAATTTACAAGACAGATTATTTATAAAAATAAAAGGAGATTAATATGGAAGTAGAGAAGACAAATGACTCTGTAAAGACCGCTACTGATACAGAATCAGTAAGTAAAACACCGGTTATGGTGAGTATAAGTGCTGCTGAATATGAAGAATATAAAGCGTATAAAGCAACAAAAGAATCTGATAATAAGGCTTTAAGTATTAATGAGCGTGTATCAAAAGAACTTGCTGAGGTTCAGGAGCGTGCATTATTACAAGATAAACTCTTAAAGGAAGCAACACGTATCAATGAGATTGATACACTTGCAAGTAAATACTTAAGTAATCACTTTAATAAAGAGGCATTACTCTCTAAAGGATATTCACTTGATGAGATACTCTTAGCCCAAAGCCGAGAGCTTGTTCGAAAATATGTATTACCTGAAGAGATAAAAGCTATAGCTAAGGTTGAATCAACAGAACATCTTGAAGGAAAGATATTGGAACAGCTTTTAGATTTGGCAAAGGTGAATATAAAACATAGAAAGCGTAATGTGAGTATGAGTGATGTTTCTTCTAAAAATGGGAGTGTTAAATTTAGAGAGACAATATCAATCTCAGATCCAAATTTCAGACCAATTAATCGAAGTGAGATTACAGAAGGTATGATACAGTTTCATATAAATAAACAAAAACAGACTTCCGAAAGAATAAACAAACGCAGTGCTTAAGGGGAGGTTAGTGTGTCTAATAATATCACGCAACTTAAAAAAGAATATGAAGATAAACTTAAAGAAATCAAAGCATTAATGAAGAATCCTAGTAGGGACTTAGCTACTTTTAGTAACAATACTGATTTTAGAGATAAGAATTTACATTTTAGTAATTCTGGTGGAACTAGTACAAGTTCAGATACTGTAATTGTTAACTATCCAATTAAGGGATATCCATACAAGAGAGGAGTAAAGTTATCTTTTGAAGGTGACTTTGAACCTCGTGTTGAAGCTGGGGGTGGTGATGACCTTTTTGGTATATGTGTTAACATAGATGATTTTACACAAAGGGCAACAGTAGTACCAATTACGGAATATTTTGAAGGGTACTTAGTAGTAAAAAAGGATAGTCAATCTTCAATTAATGCTGGAGATAAATTGTCCTTCAATACAAATGGTGAACTTGAAAAGGCTAGTACTTCAAATAACACTAAAGTGAATGCAATAGCTTTATCAAAAGCATACAAATTAAATGATAGTCTCTACATAATAAATGTTAGTGTATTTGGAAATAGGGCATTGAAGGGTAGTTAATGAGTTCTGTAAGTGAAAAAATAACTACTCCTAGCGGTATTAAAGGTAATAAAGAAGTTCAAGACAGTGATACTTTGCATTCAGATTATGAATTAGAGAGTCAAATGGCAAATTCAGAGCAAATAGAATTTTTAAAAACACTAGATGTAGAAACATTAAATACTCTAGATACTCTAGAGGATGTAGAATCATTGAGAATAAGTAGTCAGCCTAAAAGCCGCAGCAAAAGACATACACCTGCACAAGTAGCGTCACTTGAGACTCAATACAGAGATGCAATCCTAAAGCTTAGACAATACACTAAGAATCAACATGAAGATAGGGCTTTATTTAGTGGTTTTGAGAATGGATTTCAAGATAAGATGAAAATTATTGATTCTAATGCCCTCTCAATATCTAGTAGTGTTGACATTATAGGAAAGTATCCATATAAAGGATGGCCATTCAAGCGTGCTGTTAAGCTTTCAGTAGAGAGTGATACTGTTTATGTCATACCATCTAATGATGAGGATATGTATGGTATATGCATTGATGTTGATGAGAGTACTGACACGGCATCTGTAATTCCAATAACTAATAATTTTACTGGATATTTATCAGCTAGTGATGCAAGTATAAAGATAGCAGATAAATTAGATTTTGATTCAAACGGAATGCTTATAAAAGCAGGAAGTGGTGGCAAAAGAATGATGAATATCGTAGCACTTGATGACGCATTTACCATTGATTTAGCACCAGATGATGCTACCCGTAAGGGACAATACAAATTACATTTTGTTGAAGTAACGGTGTATGGTAATAGATCTTAAAGAATTTTTAATTATCAAAATAGGAGGTTAAATATTGTCATCTAATAATATCACACAATTAGTCAAGGACTATGAAACTAAAAGAGATAAGTTGAAAGGACTTATGAAGAATCCTAGCAATTATTCAGCTACTTTTAGTAACAATACTGATTTTAGAGATAAGAATTTGCATTTTAGTAATTCTGGTGGAACTGCAACAAGCAGCAAGACTAGATTAGAGAATCATCCAACTAAAGGTTATCCATATAAACGAGGTGTAAAACTTGTTGTAAATCCTTTTACCCAAGGCCAGCCACACTATGAACCACATGTTGAACCTGGGGGTGGTGATGATTTATACGGTATATGTGTTAACATAGATGATTTTACACAAAGGGCAACAGTAGTACCAATTACAGAATATTTTGAAGGGTATCTTGTTGCTAAAGATAATTCTATTAAGGAAAAAGATAAGCTTAAATTTAATTCAAATGGTGAGCTTGAAAAGGCTAGTGGATCTACCAATGTCAATGCTATAGCTACATCAGATTCGATTCAGTTGTCAAGTGACGTTTACATAGTAAGTGTAGTAACTTATGGAAATAAGGCTTTAAATTAAGGAGATTTTATGTCAGATTTATTTGATTTGGAATATTATTCAAAAGAAATTGCAAGTGTTATTAATGATGTAAGTACACCAGAATTTTACAAATGGTTAGCAGATGAACAGTTTGAATACATCAATCTTAAAACTGGTTTTGTGAAAAGTATCAAATGGGATGCGTTTGCAAATAAAAATCCTACAGCATTAATAGATGAAGTTAATGTTATCTCAACTATGGGATTTCGTTCAGAAACTATAATGCTTAATTACCTAAAGTTACAGTATAAGTTTAGACATATAAATCAATATGAAGAGAACTTTTATACCCATAACGGATATATTGGAAATCCAAATAACAGTTTGCTTCCCTTTAGAGAAGCATTTAAGCTTACAAGTGATGAGATTATCAAGATTATCGATCATTTTATTTTAACCGGTACTGTCACAGTAAAAAAAGATGGTAGGAGTCAACAAGTATTACTTCCTAATATGTACGGGCTACTTAATATGCCAAATCAAGTTAAAGAAGAAGTTGAGGCTTCTAATAAAGATAAAATGGATAAGATCTTTGAAAAAATAAAGTCAGGACTTGCAAAATTAGAGCTAGGAAAAGAATTCTCAACACCTATGGTGGTATTAGTTGACCCATTAACAAGTTTGAAACTTGTTGAACCATATGCAATACCAAGTACGTCCTCATCATCTAATGTTTATTCTTCAACTGTTTCATGGGAAGATTTCCTTATTAAGACCATAAAGGCTGTTAATAATAGAAGAGAAGTATATATACAGACAAGTCATTTACTAAAAAACCAGATACTCATTTATCCAATGAGTCCAAAATTACTAAAGTTAAAACTAAGTAGATATACGTTACCAATTCTAAATAGACAAATTGATAAGGACTCAACTGATATTGCACATTCATACCTTGATTTTGTACTTGGTGGGCTCTTAGCAACAGACAATACTATTTTGAGAGTTGATATTAAGCAAAGTTAATTATTAGTAGGAGAGGAGTAGATATGTCAGGAGAGCTTCAAACACTTCATAGTAAAGTCTTAAGTTTACTTAACTTAAATGAAGAAATATTATCATTTACACAGTTTGAAACTTACACAGAACTACTTGAAATGATAATAATAACTAAAGGAATTAATGCTCGTGTGATTAGCTCCTCCCATCTGATACTATTGCTTTGTTACTATATAGGCTGCAGGCTAAGTCAAGCAGGGATGATACGTGAATTTGGTCTTGAGAGGATCAAAAATGAAAAGCTAAATGAACTTGAAATTTCATATCACCCTGCTAGTAATGAGACTAATACTACTTTAAGTTTTTGTAGACAGTTTGAATCTTTACTTAGTTCTCTAAAAAGCCAAACAAACATACCCTCTTGTTGTTTAGGATTTATAAGGTGATGAGTAGCATTAGAGATAGACTTTCAAAGTTAGCATCAAGAGTAATCTCTTATTTTAAGAATGAAGAGACTTTAAAACTTTATAAAGGAACCTATGCTTACCTGGAGAATTTAGCCTCGCATGATATAACTTTCAATAAGAATAACTCAAGTGAGTTTAAGGGAGTACTCTTTAGTATAAAAGCTGACACGCTTGCAAGCGTTCCTGAAATTAATCTTTATGATATAAAATCACTTCACAAACTTTATACTACGTCCAATTTGGATTTTGAACTTAAAGATAGAATTTCAGATGAAAGTACATTTTATGAAATTCTAAGTATCGACTCTAGTGTTGGCTATCTTACTATGATTTTGAAGGAAGTAGAATGGAAGTAGAGATTGGTTGGTTTGATAAACGAAATGCTAAAATTGCAAGTCTTCATGAGATGGGTAGTAGCAAATTGCCTTTAAGGTCACATCTTTATGCTGTTGCTGATAATTATAAATTTAGAGAGTATATAAATACACCTTATATAAAGGCATGTTTTCTTCAAAGTCCAAAGAAAGGAATGCAAGCTATAGCAGAAGCATTTATTACTTATTACACAAATTATGTCATATCCGGTAAGGTAAAACCATCACTCTCTAGTAAGACAATTGCTTCTAAGAGAGATAAAGGTTCTCCTCATCCAGAAGTTGCTCTGGTTGATACTGGGGAGATGATAAATTCTATTAGCTATAGGATAAATGAGTGATATTAAGTACACAGAACATACACAAAAGCTTAATCTCTTATTTTAAAATTTTTAAAGAACGTATCTCTAAATTAGAGATAAAGTTAGATTTAATTAATACATACAATCATCCATACATGTCTAAATACACTATTCAATGTGAAAACATTATTGCAATTAAATTTGAAAATATGGACGATCTAACGTTAGGCTCAAGAGCTGGTGCATTTTACAAAAATGTAAATGAGTTTAGTTTGCATTTTCAAATATTCATTTTAAGTCAGGTTATAAACTCTAAAGACAAGGATGCTTATTACACCATGTTTCAAATTTATAGTCTACTTAGCGATTTTATTTACGAGAATACTTGTAAGTTAACACTAGAACAAGAAGAAGATGATAAATACTCAATTAGGGTCAACTTATATATTTACCCTACAACAAATATGCAAAACAGTGGACTTGTTAAAATTGATTCTAATTATAGCAACGCTGCATATTGTTGCAGTCAAGCTTTTAAAGCTAATGTACAAGTAATAGAACAACTAATTAGGGAGGAGAAGTGAATGCCGCAAGATACAATTAGTGTGAATTTGGCACATTCTAGATTAGATATAAATTATGTAAATTACTACGCGCCTTTACTTGTTTACAAATGTGCCAAAATTAAAGTTAACACCACAACACCCAAGGTAAAAATATTAAACTTAAATATAAATAACTTTGAGAGACAGATTGATGCACTTGAGAAAGAAGGTAGTAATGGAGAGGATGAATTTGGTAAGGAAAAGGAGTACTTAAAGAGCGCAATACAAGCATTCTTTTCTTCAGGTGATGCTGGACTTAAATCAGTTAAACTACTTATATATAAAGAAGGCACTGAAGCAAAGGCAATTAAGACAGAGCTTAGAGATAATAGATATACATTTATTGTACTTATAAACACCTATGCAAGTAACAGTGATGGTGGTGATGGACTTACTATTTACAAGGATGATTATACACATTTTAAAGACGATAAGCACTTTTTCGTATTTGCAACTAAAGAATCTGAAATCAAAGAACTATTTAAAAATGGTAGTAACTCTAAAGAAAAAATTATTGTTATCCACTCTAAAGGTGATGAGAACCTTCATTTGCGGTTTATATCTAAATACTTACATGAAGCTAGTATATTTCAAGCTGCTAATCCTTATGGACTCAAACTTAGCGGCATGGAGCCTATTACTGATGATGATACAATTTCTAAACTTAGAGGGGCAAATATTAACTTCTACTCACTTCTTAATGAAACTGGTCTTGATGGTGTTAAAGCTTTCAAAGAAGGAGTAACTCTTTCAGGCACTCCTATTGATGAACTCTTCACTTACCATTATATCAAATATGAATTTACATCAGAGCTTATTAGAGTATGGAATTTTAATGGTAGACAAAATAGTAAATTATCAAAACTGCAACTCTCAGGAGAGCGAGATAATGCTTACAGTGCAGCTATTGAATGTATGCTTAAACGTTTCATTGATGGAGGTCTAATTGTTGCGTACTCTAAGCTTAAGATTCAAGTATCATCAACACCTCAGCTAAAGCTTTTATTATCCGTAGAGATTACTTATAACCACTCTATGAACGCCGTTCTTTTAAACATTACAGCACAAGATATACAAAATTATCTAAATAGCTTAAAGGAGACTTAAACAATGACACAATGTTATGATTTAAGAAACATAGTTTTTTCAATTGGCGGGCATGAGATTCAAAGCGGTAAGTTAGAACTTACAAGTGAACCTACAACAAGAGCGGTAGCTAGCAGTGAAGATAGAGGGTTTCCCATAGTTAGCTTTAGAGACCCTAGAACCATTGTTTTTATATTCAATATTGAGGTTTCAATTGGAACTTATGATTACAAACTGCTAACAAAGCTTTCAAAAGACCAATTCTATAACATGTCCAAAAGTAAAAATGAAAGAATGTTAGATTTAGTATTCAATGACTTGGAAGACATCAAAATCATATCTAACTCTGCATTTTTTGCAGAAGAACCTTCAAGAAGCTACTCTGCTGAGGCTGAAAAGGTTACTTTTGAGATAAGAGCAGTTGGATGCACAGTTGATAATTAAATTTAATAATTAAGGAGGATTTGTGATTACACGTTACAAAATGAATATTTTAACTAAAGACAAAACACATACATTTGAAGTAAGAGTACTTCCTGTCTACAAGTGGGACTCTATATTAGGATTTTCACAAAGTGAAGGCATACATAAACTAAATGAAATTAAATATTTAAGCGAAATTACCAATTTAATGATTAAACCTGGCTTTTTAGATGAATTTTACTTTATTTTAAATGAAAATAGAGAGTACATTACTTACTATAAAGAATATCTTCAAGCCATACTTTACTCAATTCAGTTTGATACATTCAAATCAGATCCTGACTTTAAGAGACCAAATTTAGTTTACTTAAGTCATTATCTAAATAATACTAGTGGCTTTATACAATTTGATTACATTGATGATAGTTGGAATTATGAAGAGATAATACAAAATATCAAAATATAGAAGGTATTTAAAACTTATGAAAAGCAGTAGTAATGAATATATACAAGTATTACATGAAACTAAGCTTGAATATTTTAAGCTACTTGAAGAGATAAAACAAAACAAATATTTCTTTCCAATTATCATGGGTGTTTGCACTTTAAATGACGTAAAAACACTAAATTATAAAGATTTAATGGAAGTTAACAAAATATCTGAACTTAAACTTGAAAAGCAAATATTTGAAATGTTCCTTAGTAAAGGTGTATTATGAATGATACAAAATTTACAATTAAATTTAAAGGTGTACTTGATCACGCATTAACTCGCAAATCTTTAGAACAAGATATAGCCAAACTAGAACGTTTAATTAAACCTAAGCGATCACATCTAAAGAGTACTAGGGATATATTAAAACACAATTTATATGAGAAGAAACGTGAACTAGCCAAACAAAAAAAATATGAACGTTTAAGGGAAAGTGTAGAAAAGTTTAGACTTACTAAGACTAAAAAACTCATTAAGCTTGGATACACATTTGAAGACGCTAGGCGAAAAGCATTCAAGCATTCCTTAATGTCAACTAAAGAGCGAAGACGACTAGAATATGAAGATTTGAAACGTGGGGGGCACAAAGCAACAACACTTAACAAAACCGTTCAAAGTAGTATTCTTAAAGGCGCTAGTATTTTAAAAATCGCTGCTGGGACTGCTCTTGGAAATGCTGTTAGTAGTGGTGCTTCGGGAATATTTAGTTATGCTAAGAAATCTTTAGAAGAAAATGCAAAATTAAGTAAAACACATGCAATTACTTCAAAAGTATTTACAACAGGTGAGAAGAAATCATTAAGTCACATGCTTAAAGGATTTTCCGGTTTTGAAAGGGATTTAGAGAGAGAAGATTTCCTAAACTTGGCTGGGATAATTAGAAAAGAACTCGAATTTTTAGGTCAAAACAATGACAATAATCTTAAAAAGGCAGTAGAATTTGCTGCAAAGCTTAAATCTACTGGGGTTGTTGATGATACTAACTCGGCTATTGCAGCAGTAGTAGAATTCTTGCAAGGTAAAAGCGGTCCTCTCTATGACATTATGAGCTCATTTAAAGAGTTTACTGGTAAATATAATGAACGAGCCGCAATGGAATATGACATACTAGCACCAGGCCAGGCCCTTGATTACAGAAGTCATAAACTAAAGGAAGTAATTAACGATTGGAACTCACTTAAATTTCCTACTTACTCAAGCTCGACAGAAGAGGCTAAAAGTAGCTTAGAAAAGCTTAATGACACAGGTTCAAAACTTACTGCCAAGGTATTAGAACCGTTAGTTACTTCTTTAAACAAAATACTCGATTGGGCTTTAACGTTTAATTTTCAAACACATGTTATTAACCCCTTAATAGACGGGTTTAAAAGTTTTTTCGGTGACATTAACGAATGGCTTATAAAACTTGGCAAGAGAACTTTAAAATTAATACTGCCTAGTAAAATATACAGATTGGTATTTGGCAGCGAACCTGCAACAGATAAAAGTCATTCACCACTCTTAAGTACTGATACTGAAGCAAAATTAGAAACAGACGCAAGTATAAAAACACCAAGGTAAATATATGATATCACAATTTACAACTGATTTTACTTATAAATACAAAGACACAGCACCCCTAAAGGCAACCCTAGACCCTTTAAATCTTACACCATCACAAATAACAAATATCCTTAAAGAAACATTCAATGAAATCTCTACCGTGTTTATGGCATATAATTTCTTAAGTTTATGTCCAAGGATGGACTTTAAAGGACTTGGATATGTCCCTCAAGGGTTCTTCATTTTACCTAAAAGTGAACTAATTAGCACAACTTACACCACAACATGTTCAAAACATCCTGTAATTGACTATTACACACGTAAAGCTGAATATGTAAGCTACAATCCAACTTTTACTGGCGAAGTTATCACACTAAATAATGCTGTATTAACTAGTGCTTATAAGGAACTGCTTAATTTTTCAACTAATACGGCTTTTGGAAAGTTAATTTTTCCTCATACTAGTAATTTAGCAAAACAACAACTGGTTAACAGAGTTGAAGAGAGTGTACCATTTAGCCTCTACAGCCCAACTCTAGGGTTTAGAAGCATAGTTGCAATTACATCTCTTACCCTTAAAGACACAGTATACCTTGATGAGGTTGAAATTAGTCTCACATTAGAAGTTCTTAAAACATTTAATGTATATAAAGGATAAGGAAATGGAAGAAAGGCTTATCAAATACGACTTTAAAATCGAATTTTATAACATAAGTCAAACTAGCACATCAGAAGAAAAACCTAAAATCATAATTAAAACTGAAGACGGTATACACATTGACATATCAATATCTGATATTTACTCAAGCAATAATTATGTGTGTGCAAAGAGAAGCAAGCTAAGTCTTTGGAACTTATCTCTTGATTTTACTCGTAATGTAAATGAAGGAGATATTGTAAAGATATTTTATAAAAAATTCGCAGACTCTAGAGATTATGATTTTATTATGTCAGGGTATTTAGGTGTTCCTATGAGTACTGATTATGATAGTGGTGATTTTAGTGTTGATCTTGAAGTTCATTTGGCAACAAAAAGTAATTACTTCAATAGCAAACTTGACATAAATCAATTTCAAGGCATGAGTGTAGAGAATGCCATCTCTATAGCATTTCCTAATAGACATATAATCAATATGAGTTATGCTGATAGAACAAAAATTATAACTGAAAGTTTTTGTGCAAATACTCCTCTTGAGTTTATTGAAAAGATAACTAAAAAGTATGTTCAAAGTGTTAGGACAGATATTGCACCTAAAGATCACAGACAACTTATTAAAGAATCAGCTCTCAGGCACACTCATGTTGAGTGTAATTATATCTTTACTAACGCCACACCTGAAGCTAAAGATACAAATTATATCTTTCTTGAAGATTTTGGTCTTCACTTTATCCCGCAACAAGAGATTGCTATTGGAAGTACCCGCAATATAAGACTTATATATTGGAATGCCAAGATTATGTATACACACAAACTAAAAGTTGGTGATAGGGTCAAATTTCTAGATTCGCTGGGGAGTGAAGTTAAGAGTAGCATTATAGAGACTAGTGCTGCTGTTAAATTAAGCAATATACTTGCTACCTTGAGGGTTAAAAATTGGATTTACAGATTGACAATCAATTTAATTCTGTCTTTAAACAAGACTTAGCATTAACTAATGGAATAAATGAACAAAAGCAACGTTTATTTATTTTCCTTAAAACTCCAAAGGGTAGTATTAAAAATGCTCCTCATTGGGGATTTGACTATGATCTTGCAGCAAGATTTGCTAAGACAAGCTCTTTAACACAAATTAAAACTTACCTTTCAAATATCATACAAGACCTAAGGATTGATGCTATAAACATTGAAACAACTATTATAAATAAAAAATTAAACATTACATTTGAATTTGCAAACGACACTTTGAATATGGAGATTAAAATATGAGTATTCTCTTTGATCCTGACTTTGGAACTTTAAAACAGGATATCCAACAAATAATTAATACCAAACGTGAATATTTAAGAGACACGTATGGAATTATAATTAATAATGACCCTACATCCATTTACAATATAATTGCAAACTCACTTGCAATAAAAGAATATGAACTAATAGGTGAGGTTAACAAATTATTTTCTCTTCTTAAACCAGATTCTCCTTATTGGAAGGAGATACAAAAACATATAAGCATTAAAAGTACTACCTATGATGCTATAAAAAGTGCATTACTAAATCTTAATGGAATTAGAAATGTCAATATTAAAAGCACAGCTGGTAAGGCTAGTATTTACCTAATATTAGATGACTCGATGATGAATAAAGAGAAGAGTCAAATTACAGACTCCAATCTTAAAGCATTAATTTGGGAGACACTTTATCTTACATGTCCTGTTGGTACTGTTTTTGAAGGCGATATTCTCATAGATGGAATTAATAGCCAAAATCAAAAAATTGATTACAAAGTATCAATTGGAAAACGCAAATACGCATATCTTAAGAGTAAATACAAAGTCAATCTTGAGAATCATATATACTTGAACATTGACTTTAAAATTAGAGAAATTTATACTCGAATTAAAAATAATAACTACACAGATATGGGAATAAGTTTTGAATATCAAGATTTCTTCGCTCCTGTTAATGAAATTAAAGGTGTTCATTGCATTGATGTTTCTGTTGCCATAAAAGATAACCTGGACGTAAAAATTACTGATATTAATACAAGCGAATTCAAGCAAAATGAGAATATTAAAATTGAAGCAAATGAAATTCTCGATCTAAATTTTAATGCTGATAGGTTGCTAATTGATATCTCTTCATAAAAAAAGGATAGATTATGGTAAATATACCGACATTTCTTAAAGACACTCAAGTTGAAAAAATTATAAATACTGAATTAGCATTTATAAATAAAATCATCAAAGAAATTAAAGATCTTATTGCTAATTTCGAAGATATTAATGCTAGTGAGCACCTAAATTCAAGATTCATAGCGTTTTGGTTATCTGATATACTACAAATTATTTACTCAACAAACCAAACACTTGAAACACTTGCTAAAAATATTGATAGTGTACTATTTGCTTTGCGTCATATTGGAACCCATGAATCATTTATAAAACTATTTAAGGCTTTTCTTAATGTTGATATTGTTCCTACTACTCTAGAGCCTGGTGTTATTAACATCAAACTTAAAAGTCATATTAAAACTAATGTTATCGTATTTATTGTAGGTAGTACTCCAAAAAACTCCCCATATAAAAAAATTATCTTTAGAACTAAAAAAAATGGGCAAATCTTTAAAAAAGCTTGGACTATGACCTTGCTTCCTAAAGGATATGAGCATTCAATTTATGCACTTATTAAAAAACTGATCCCTATTGGAAGAGTACTCAAGATACAAGACCATGAGGGTCAATATATAAAAGAATTTAAAGGATAATAGTTAAGGAGATTTTATGTCAAGTCAAGAACCTGAAGGTATTGTAAAACACGATGATACAATTGAGATTAAAAATCTTAATAAATTAACCAAGCTTAAACCCACTGACCTTTTGGTCCTAGATGATGGGTTTTCTAGTTGTCATGCTATTACTCTTGATAACTTCCATAAGGACTTACATACAAAAATATTCCTAGATGATGGTGATCGAAAGAATGATTTCAAACAAGTTATCAAAACACTAATTGCTAATGAATTGCTAAGCGACACCAATTTTATAAACCAAGTTTATAGTCAAGTACTTACCAAATTTTTAAAAGATGACTCTAGTAGTATTTCACAGACATATAATAAAGTTATAGAAAAACTTAAAAATAATGAATCTAGTGTTATGGACACTATTATAAGTAAAGTTACAAGTAAGTTTGAATCTAACTTGCCTGAAGATAATTTAAGCAAAAGTCATTACTTTATAGGACTTTATTACTCTAGTTTAAAAAAATTCCAGTACAAGAATATCTAACTGGTATTAGTAACAGCTTTAGTACAAGTAGTACTACTACAATAAGAGCAACTAGTTATAATAGTGACGGGTTTTATAGAAACACTGTGTACATGTCTAGTTTAAAATATGGACGTTATGTCTTTGACCTTGGGTCCACAGCTACATCTAACAATGAAGAAATTATTATACAAACAGACAGTTCATATGATGATAGTCCCATATATTTAATTGTCAAAGTTACTGCAAGATCTAATTCAACTTCACAATCTGATAAAGAAGTAAGCATAAAATATAGCTATTCTTCAAAACGAACTATCTTTAAGCTTTCAAGTGTACATGGCGGTACAGGTTTTGATGCCAATATTCTAGAAGGTTGGTATATGCAAAAGAATGTGAGTGGCGTTCCTTTACTCGTGAAGCTATAATTTTTATTTGTATTTTTTAGTTTTGTTTTTGCTATATTGATATATAGTTGTAGCTACCAATTTAAATGAGAGGAGACATAAAGTTGAATGAAGTTGAGAATAATGTATTAAATTTTTTACTTCAACTGATTAACATCAATGAAGTGAAGTTAGTTATTATTGGTGCCTTTATCTTAAGTCTTGGACTGATCTTCAAGCCAGCAATCAAAGATATACTAACTATTTTAGCTAGTAAGATAAAAAAACAAGGTAAAGACACAGATAAAGGAGAGGACTTATGAAATTAAGCACTGCTAAATTAAGTGTTGATATTTTAAATAACTTTACCGAAATTATTAAAAATAATCATCACGGTAAAAATACCGCCACTTATATCAATATTTTTACTAAAGTGGTTAATTACTTTTACGTTCTATATGAAGCTAGCATATATCAAATGGAAGGGAGGGAAGCTATTAAACTACTACGTGAAATTGAGGAGATACTAAGGATTAACATTGAAATCATAGAAAATGCTGATGATCACGATGAGCTTACAAAATACACATCACAACTTAGAGCTAAACGTAACAAGATAATGAGCACTTACATCAAAATGCTAAAGGAGGCATAATTTGAGTAAACTTATAAAACTAACCCTTTTAACAGTTATCTTTTCATGTACATCTATTGCGTCACTAACAGAGGAGCCAACACCTCCTAAAACCCAAACTATTAAAGAACTAAGTGTATACGAAGCTAAGTTATCTGATTATGTTATGTACTTACAAGTATTCTTAACTAGAACAAAGAAAAAGGTTAATGACCCAAAGTATCCTAAGTTTACTTACTTTGATACATCAACACTGAAATCTGAGAGTACAATTGATGATTTAATGTTTAATATCAATCTGTTTAAAGAATATATTAGTATAATTAAACCCATTGCCCAAATGGTGTACAAAAGATATTCAAAATTACAAAATTAAATAAATAAAAAAGATAAGCCCTCACCTAAGGGCTTATCTTTTAAAATAAATGGAATAGAGGTCCTGTTTACTCACATAGATACCCAAAATTATTATCACTAGCTATATATCCAAATAATTTGAGTGGACTCTGGCCATATTTTGGCTCTCTATATGTTAAAAATTTAGAAAAACCTTCAATTACTTCTGGATCAGACTCTGTTCTCTTTAAATAATTATTTATAAGCTCAGTCCAATACTTTATAGTTTTAAGCTCTGGTTTGGTTTCAAAAAACTTGAGTATACTCGAATCATCATCATTCTTTAATTGTATTAAAAACTTATCTATCATTTCTAAACTATCAAAAGGTGCATCATCTAATACCGAATGCATCCTTTTAGATGCTTGAAGCAATTTCTTGTAATAATGATACTTAGCGGGTATACGTTTAGGAAGTTTATCAAGACTAATTACAGATTTATGACTTACAGATTGCTGTTTTGTTTCACCTTTAGTTACTCTTTTAGTATTAATATCTTTATCTTTATTTAAAGAATTTACAGGTGAAACATCCACACTACTAACTCTTTCTCCATTAGCTTCTTGAACATGCTCTAAGGAACTAGCATCAGTGTCAACTTCACTCTCAATTAAAAGGTATGCTACAAGAGCATATCTTTTAAAATATGTTATGCATGAACCTACAAGTTGAGGTAATGTATTTTGATTCTTTACTCCAGTGGACGTTAATTCTTCGCTGTAAATAGGTGTATCAAATGACTCGCTATATCCACTCTTGGGACTGTAAAATGTTGTTGTAATAACATTAACTAAATCACCATCAAAATTCTTTATAGTTGGATATTGCATAAAACCAATGTCTAGATTATTGATCTTTATAACATTCTTTATTTCTCTTATTATCTCATTAAAATCTTGATACTTATATCCATATCCATTAAGATTCTTAGCAACACCACTTAAATGCATTTGTAGACTATGCAAAGACTTTAGAAAGTTTATCTTTGATTGATTTTCATTTGTTACTGAATTTTGATTATTTACTCTTATATCTGTTACTTTTCTTACTGACTGTTTACTCTGTTTCTTAACTGCTCTGCGCATTTTAGTTTTTGTATTTTGAATTTTAGTTCTTGTTATTTTATTTGTCATGATTAACTCCTATAATGTATTAATAAAACCAAATATACAGCAAATATTAGTTTTTGTCAAATTACAAACAAAAATTTAGAGCTTAATTAAGAATTCTATTTAAGAGTTCTTAATTAAGCTCTAAAGGCTATTAATGCCGAACATTATAGGTAGTCCTAAAATGATAGCACTACTGACAATAGGTAGCATACAATAAATCTAAAATAAAATCAATCCTTATTTATAAGTAAAATTTTTATCCTATAAAGAACTTACTTATTAGAGACATAACAATAGATATAACTATTGGTATTCCTACTGCTATAATAATAGTGAGCATTCTATTTCCTACACTAAGCTTTTCTAATAAAACTTTATTTGACATATCAAGCTTTTCTAACAGTATTGTATGATTATTTTTCATTTCTTCTCTTAAGACAAGAATGGTGCTTTTCACTTCTTCTCGCAATATCACATTGTTATTTTGTATTTCTTTAAATAAATTTTTCTCTATATTGTCCATCTTGTTATCTAAATCAGATATATCCCTTTTAAATTCTATCTTAGCAAATTCAATATCCTTTTTTAAGTTATTCTCTACATTAATGATTTGTTGTTCTAATGAATTCATCTTTTCCCTTAAGACTTCAAAATTAGAATTATCATTATGAAGTAAAATGAAATTCACAGCTTCTTCAGTAAAGCCCTTATTTAAAAACTCTTCATACTTAGCCTTTTAAACTTTTAAATTTTTTCATAAACTCTTCTAGCAAATCTTTTTTGTCTTTAAAAAGTTCATCCATTAAGAAACTTGTAAACTTGGCATTTTGCTTATAAAAATCATAACTATCTTGATTCTTAAGCTGAAATCTTAATGGCTTTATTGGATTTTGTCTTGATTTCTTTATTGATATACTTCCTTTAGTTTGTATATATCTTATAGAAGCCTGTATCCCATTAACAGTTATAAATTCCTCCTCTATAAAACCTGATTCAATGGCTATCGCTAATTTTATATACTGATAAGCTTGAGATTTTGCAAGCCTAAACGCAGACAAAAAATCCCTAAAAGAATTAAAACCACCTTCTATATAAAGTTTATTTTCATTAATCTTTTTTAAGATTTTCATAGTGTCAATACTATTATATATTTCTGTTTTAATATTATTCTGTAATCGGATTACTAAATTATCAAACTCTTCTTTTCTTTTATTTTGATTATTTGTATCAAGGATATAGTTCAGATCCTTTTGGGGCATTCTGTTTTTGATTTTTAAATCAACCACTTTTTTGCTCATAACACATCTCCTTTTAACCTATTAATTTATAAATAATTTATATTTTAGAAAAACTGTCCGATGCATCGGACAGTTTTTCCTTGCTAAACCAACAACTGTGTTTTAGACAAAAACAAATCTAATACTTTAACATATTCAATAATATAATCTTTTGTAAAATCAAATTTCTCATTACATCCTATCCTTTTATTTAAATCTTCTCTTTCACTTATAACTCCTAAAAATTCATCTTGAGACTTTACAATATTCAATAAAGTTTTATGTGTAATATTCTTTTTAAATCTAGTTATAATTATTAAAACAGGTATACCCGCTACTTCTTTTACAAATTCTCTCAAAACCTCAAATGCTTCGACAGACCATTTTTCAGCTGTCATAGGAGATATTACATAATCACTACTTATCAAAGATGTCTTTAATGTAAAATTCCTTTTAGGATTCGTATCAATTATTATATAACTATAATCAGTTATTACAGAACTTAGCTTATTCTTTAACATTCCTTCAATAAACAAATGACGATTTTCACAATAAAAATCTGTGTTTAAATCATCCACATTTACACAACTAGGTATTAAATCCAAATTATTACCAATACTAATAATAGTTCTACTAATATCTAAGTTATTCTTTATAACTTCTCCTATATTTATTTTAAAAACCTCAATATTTTTATTTTCTAGTTCATCAGAATAATAACTTGTGATACTTGCTTGGTCGTCCATATCGATTAAAAGTACCTTGTACTTGTTTGCTAGTAGGTTAGAAAGTATAATAGCACTTGTACTTTTCCCAACACCACCTTTAATTGATGCGATTGTTATTACTCTTGCTTTTTTTCTATCCATTTGTTTATAAGACCTCCATCTGATAGCTTTTTACTGTAAAATTCATATACTAGTTGCTCTAAGTTTGTGAGTTTTTCAATTAAAGATTTGTAATATTTTGTATCTGTTTTATCTTTTCTAAGTAAGTAAGAAATTCCTCTTAAATAGCAAAAAACACTACCCTTCTTAAATCTAAATTCTATGTAATAAACTTTTGAAAATGTAGATGCCTTCATGACACCATTTTCTTCATATCTTCTAACTACATTCTTTATTGGTTTTCTACAACCATAATAAATACCCAAGAATTTATCATCATCTCTCAAAGCAAACAAACTGAAAAATTCTATCTTTTCTCTATTAAATAATCCTCTAAATGCAATAAAAAATTTGTACTGTTGATTTTTATTAATGCCAAATGAAAATAAATCCATCATAATTTTTGTATGATATAAAGTTTTGCTATTTTTATTTTCTATCTTGATAAAGATAGGTTTATCTCTCTTATCCTTAATTTCTAACTTTTTTTCTTTAAGGCGTTCTAACACACTTTCCATAATTAATCCTTAACTTGTAACTTTTTTAGATTCCCCTGATTTTAAATAATCTTTATTATTTTCCATTAACTCTAAAAGTTCACAGTAGTAATGGTTACTAAATACCTTGTTATATTCTAATTTGTTCTGTTTGCTTAAATAATTCTTTAATATTGGTACCAAAACCGATGTGTTCAATTTGTCTCTTAACTGATCAAGAAGTATGCTAAATACGTTATTCCTAATGTCTCTTTCATTTTCTTTCACGTTTTTATTATCACATTCAACTATTTCTTTAAGTTTCCCTATTATCTTCTTTAAATCGATGTATTTATCTCTTTCTATGATAAAGTGGGGTTTGTTTTTATATTGTTCATACACGTTTTGTATTTGGATCTTTAATTGTTTGCTGTCATATCCCTCATTCTTTAGATTAGCTTTTATCTCATCTAATATCTTACTTAATTCTTTTTGTTTATTCTTAAGCCTACTGTTATTTGGTTTAATGCTATTTGTTTTTTCGTAACTATAATTTTCAGCTATTTTAATGGCTTTAAATGATTGAATTTTAAAATCTTTTTTCGCTTCTAAATTCAAAATAGAAAAGAAAGCATTTGATTTAAATTTGCATTTCCTAGCGTATTTTTCTACTTGTAATCTTTCTATGTATTTTATGTTTTTATCTTCTTCTTTATTATTATAAGAATTATTAAAACACTCCCATTTTTCTACACTACTATTTTTAATGCAAGTCTTTTCAATATATGCACTGACACGTTTTTTGTATCTTTCTTCTTTTTTATCTCTAAAGTGTTTATTGATTATGTGATGACATTCTTTTTTAGAGTATTTAAGTTTATAATGAACTTCAGTTCCCATATTAACTCCCAAATGTCTGTGATAATTAATTGTCACTTTAAATTCTTTTTCTAATTTATATAGATAACTTTGTAGAGTTTTAAGTTTGATAGGTTTTTGGTCATTTTTTTTCATATTGTTATTAAAGTAATAAAGTATGTTGCTTTGAGTGTATTTTTTAAGGTTCAAGTTCACGTAATCTAATGTAGATACTAAAACTATTAATTTGTGTTGGTGTTTGTTGGTAATTTTTTTTATGCTCTCCAT
>NZ_CP073160.1 GCF_023035815.1 Borrelia parkeri | reverse complement strand
ATTAAGCTCCTATTATTTATTAGGTTTATTATTGATATTCATCATAACTCAATAGTTGTTAGAAAGTAAACCTATTTATAATAAAAATGTTTTTTTATAGAATTTAACAAAAATAATATATCAAAAATATTGACAAAAACAATTTTTGTTATATTATTTTATTTATAAAACCTAATAAATGAGGAGTTAAATATGATAAATATAAATACAAATATAACAAAAATAAATAATCAAAGATCAGAGGTAGAGATGCAACAATTTGGTTTGTACAGGCAGATGGTGTTTGAAGGATTTGAATCATTTGCATATCAAAGTCAAGAAAATTTTAAAGGTAAACAAAAACAGTTAAGTAAAATAAATAAGATAGGACGTAAATTACCAAAAATTGGAAGAGATGAATGTTTTAAGTTTAATAGTAAGGTTGATTTTAGTATGCAAAGAGAAGCATTAAAGCATATGGGTGCAAGTGAAGTTGGAAGTATGTTTATTGGAGCTGATTCTTTAGAAAAATTAATGCGAGATAGGATACTTAAAGCTATAGGAAGAGAGATTCCATTTGAAGATAATTTAAGCATGATAAAGGGGAAGATACTAGAGTCTTTAGGATTTGATGAATTTGTTCGTATGCACGCAGGCAATATTGAAGTATTACATAAAAACAAATATGCAAACGGTGTTGACAAATATAATTATTTTAAAAAATTTAAGGGCCGTGAGACATTAGTTGGGTCAACAATTGATGGATGGTTTGTAAGTAGCTCGGGAGAAGCAGAGTTACTTGAGATCAAATTTAGTGATAATCTTTACTTAAAAAGTGCAGCTTTTGAATACAATAAAACAGGTAATTTTTTAGAAAATAAATATTTCTTCAAATATTATGTTCAAGTACAAATGCAACTCTTATGTACAGGTTTAGATAGGGGAAATTTATTTATTATCATAGGTAATGAGGCTATCAACTGTGTAATTAATAGGGATGATAATTTTATTAGTGCTGTAATGACTGAGGTTTCAAGATTGGAGAGAGAAGTAAATAATATTGCCAAATCTTTAAAATCAAATAGTGATATTGATATTAAAAATATTGATTTAGACGAGCTTAGTGTTATTATTGAAGATTTTTTAAAGAATAGCTTTGTGTATCAAGAGTTGTGTGATATGGATTTCAAGTTTGAATTTTTAACATTTTTAAAAGCAAGTCATCTTGAGATTGATGAAGACGAAAATTTGAATTTGAAGAGACATCTTGAAAAGATTATTGCATTGCAATCTGAAATTGACAAGGTAGAAGAGACAACTAAAAAGGATCATGCGTTAGAGTTGTCTAGGTTAACAAAACCTATTAAAGATAAACTTAAATTTCAAATAGATGCTCTGGTTAAAGATTTTTCTTTAAATGAACATATAAATTATGACTTTGATGGGAATCTATTCCATTTAGATATGAGTAGGAGAGCTATTAAGGATAGATTTAAGTTTTTAAGCTCTGTTATGGATTTTACCTTTAGTAGTAATTCAAATGTAGTTAATGATTGGTCTACTCCTATTTTAAATGCTGTTTAAGGGTACCTTTATGAGGTTTATATTTATGGTTTTATTTTTGGTAATTACTTATAAGGCTTTAAGATTTTTATGTAAGTTTTGCATGCGAAGTATAGCGAGACTCATTCAGGATTATTATTCAAGACGAGAATTTTTAGAAAATATGAGAAGACTTGATTGTGATTTAAGACGTATGGAGATGTTAAGTAGGATTTATGATGAGGAGAGTTCTGGTGTTTGATATTAACTCTTTAAGTATGTCTGGTCGTTTAACAAGAGACTGTGAGCTTAATTATACTAGTAATAGTCTTTCTATATTAAAATTTACTCTTGCTAATAATAGAGGTGTTAGGAGGCGTAGTTCATGGGAGAGACAAGCACAATTTTTTGACTGTGTGATTTTTGGCTCTAAAGCTGAGAGTCTTGCTGCTTTGCTTAAACGAGGGGTTCAAGTTGTACTTAGTGGATCCCTTGTCTGTGAGAATTGGAGAGATAAGCGTACAGGTGAGGGGAAGAGTAAATACAGTATTTTGGTAAATGATATTCAAATCTTAAATTCGTCAATTAAGACACAAGAGACTAATGATTCTCAGTCTCAAGATGAGTTTTATGAAGATATTCCTTTTTAGTAGTTATATAAGGTAAATTAAAAGTTAAGGAGGTATGGGGTGGTAGTATCAAAAAGGGAGCTTATAGAAAATATGATGGGATCTAAATATGATTTTGAAGATGTTTTACTTTGTAGGAAAGACAGACAAGGAGAGATGCTATTTGAGAGACTTTGCAGAGAAGGGCTTACTATTGGGAATGCTAAGTTATGTTTAGATGTGTTTTTAAGCATTTGCAAAAAGAGTCCTGACTTCGCTTCAAGATATGGGATACTTAAGATTAACAAGAGGAGTATATTTGTAGCTAGGTTCTTTAATATTTCTATATTTGTAGATCAAATTCTAAACTTTTATGATAGTAGTGTAGAGTGTCTTCTTGAGGAGCCAGACTTAGAGATTTAATGGAGGTTGAAGGTTAGAGATGAAAATAACGCAAAATAATCCGAATTTAATTTCAGCAGTACGTCAATGGGGATGTTACTTTTTATCTCTTCATTATTACATAGAAAAGTATAAAAAGTTGCAGTTTAGTGTTCTTGATATAAATAAGAATTATCATAACTTTGTTAAGTTAGGATATATAAGAAGTAATTGTTATATTCTAAACCCATGCGCTGTGCTTAGACGGTTTGATATTAGTACAAGTGTGAGGTGGGAAGGCCCTGCTTACAGATGTTTAGATGGAGAATTTGAGATAAGTGAAGTTAAGATTAAAAATACACCAGGATATCATTTTATAGCAACTAATGAGGCATCTGTGCTTTATGATTCACTGATGCTTAAAGAGCGGGGTGTTGAATATGAAATTACATCAAGGAGAATATTTAAGAAATATTGAAACTACTAAGTAGAGAAGGAAGTAAATACCTTTATAGTGCTGATATTATAAGTCTTTTTCCTAGGCATACCCAGTATATTGAAGGATTTTTTGGTACAGGAGCTGTATTTTTTGCAAAGCCATTAGCCCATTACAATATACTCAATGATAATTCTAAATTTATATATAAGTTTTTTTATATCTTAAGACAAGACCCCGAGTTGCTCTACAAGCGTGTAAGAGATGCAATTATTTATGATAGCATTATTAATGAGAACCTGGACAAAATCGAATACATGGTTTTGCGAAGTTTGTATTCACTTTATGCTTCATCCGGCGTAACTATGAAGTTAAATCGAAGTAATGCTAAGAGATTGTTTTTAAGTACCCTTCAAACTTATAAATCTAGATTTAAAGAGATGCTTGATAATGCAATATTTACGTCACGTGATATTTTTAAATTTTTAGCAGCACTACCTAGGCGAGATAAGGTAAGCTCAACATTTGTATATCTTGACCCTCCATATTCAATTTCACGTGGCAATCTTGCTGATAATCGTGGATGGAATTTAGATTCTCTAGAGAGACTTATTATAGAGATGAAGAGATATAGTTGGCAATTTGCAATAAGTGAATTTGATGATTTAAGTGTAGTTGAGCTTTTCTTAAAGCATAATCTTTTTGTAAATTATGTAGCACGATCAACTGGTATAGCTAGTATTTTTAAGAAAACTAAACATGAAATACTAGCTACTTCATACAAAACTAATAAGTCAAGGATGGACTTCCGTGATACTCGTTATATTCAAAAGGAAATGTTTAAAATGCAGGCGTAAATTTGTATATGGAAAAAAGACCCTAGAAAAGTTTAGAGTCTTTTTTTCCCTGCATAATGAAATTTTAGTTTAAAGAATATATATATTATAAACCAAAGAATTATCAAAAACAAAAGCTTAACAAATAATTTTTATGTAAAATAAATACCTAATTTTATCTTTAGGTATTTATTTTGAAGTTGGTAAAATTTTTGAAGTGGGAAAATAGTACCTTAGGTGTATGAAAAATATTAGCAAAAAATATGGGTTATTTCAAGCTAGTTTTGATATCTTTGTAAGCCTGTATTTTACTTGCACTTGAGAGTCCATAAACATTATCAATCTCAGAAGTAGATGAGTATTTCATAAGCTCTTTAATTTCAAATGAATTATATCCTTTAGCTTTAAGTGATGCTATAAATATATTACGGAGTATATGCAAAGATTTGCGATGTTTAAATCCTCCCTTAATTAGTAATTCCTTAAACTGTTTTGAAATCTTGATTATGCTAACTTTATTGTCACGGAATTTGAATTTACTTTTTTGAAATAGGTAAGTACGCCTACTGTCTTTGTCTCTAGAGCTAAAATATTCTTGATGTGCTCTCATAATAGAATCAAATTCAAACTTACTAATAACTACTTCTCTTATACAGATATTGCTACGTTTTTTAGCTACATTAACACGAATAGAATAAAATACTTCACCATTACTGCTTGTCTCTTTATATATATCAGTAAGTTTTACATTTTGTATCTCAACACCCCTACAACCAGTAATTGAGAGTAAGTGTACAAACCATCCTGAGATTGGGTCTTGTTCTTTAAGTCTCTCTATAGAACGTTTTACTAGTCTAGTTGTCTTGTCATTTAGATAAAATCTTACAGGAGTGTTTAATTTTTTAGTATTTCTAGTTTTAAGTGAGCTTTTAAGTAGATTTAATTCTTCACTTAAGCGCTCATTTTGCATTTCTAATTCTTTAATTTTTAAGTTAAGATTGCAGTTAATTAAATGTTTCCCTTTCATATAATTTAAAAGTTAACTAAATAGTTTAAAAATAGATATAATTAGTTATAAAAATATTAGCAAATACTTAAAGGTAGAGTCAATTTTGAAAGGTCTCCATTGCAAGTGAAATATCTCATCTAAGGTTATTTATATAAATAGAGAGGGTATTTTTTAACATATTTGGTTAATATATCTAGAATACTTTAACCTAACCTTAACAAATACTTCAAATTTTACTCTCCGTAGACTTTATTTGTCTATTTAGTGGCTTTCCATTTTGCAATGAGACATATTGTTCTTGAAAATTTAACTTTACTCTTTCTGTTAACCAAAGGTTTACTTTTATAGTTACTCTTACCATTTTTATAACGAGTTTAATTTATTCTTTTTCATGCTTTTTTATCTAGGATATTTGTTGCCTTTTTCTCTTAAATCTCTCTTTCTTAAATATTATTTCTTAACTTTTTGATTATGAGAGGTTCTTTAACCACCTGCTCCTACTTGACAAGTGCTTGTTGCTCCTTCTTTAAAACCATTGAGCGTACTTTCATCCATTTTACTAAAATATCCTTGTACAACGGTTTTAAAAGTGCTTTTACCCCCATCATTTCCATTACATTTTTCAAGTTCAGTATTTATATGTTCAAGGGCTTCCTTTATTTTAGATTCATCATGATTTAAAAATTTGTTAAAAAGATCATCATTACCCAAAGCTTGTTTTAAAAAATCTAGATTTGTTTTTTGAGTTTCATTTAATTTTTCTCTTAACACTTCTTCAGGTGTTTTTTGTACTTCTTCTTGTTCTTCTAAATTTCTTTTAACTCTACTCTTAGGTGTAGCATTTCTATGCTCATATTCACAACTACTAATTAGTAGTGCCAATACCAAAATAAAATTAATTTTATTCATATAAATCCCCTTATCTTTTTTGATTTAAAAATATATCTCTATTTACACATCTTGAATGTGCATGTAGTTATAAGTATTAATTGTTTTTGTAAAATTTATTGTTTTGTTATAAATTTTATGTTAAATATATTTTTGTTAACCTATTAGTTAACTTATATTAAAAGGTATGAGTAGGGTAAAGAAATCATTAGATGATTATGTTGTGTATTTTAGAGAAGGAAAACTTAATGACGCTAGTATTGCAAAAGAGCTTGGAGTTAGTCGTGTTAATGTAGGAAAGATGCGACGCAAATGGGAAGAGATTAAAGATGACCCTGAGTATATTACTGGTGCTGCTAAGCTTACTATTCGTGAAGATACTTTGAAGAATATCTTATTTCATGCATCACAAAGTAGGGCCCAAGCACGTGATCTTAAGAGTCAGTTTAGTATGGCTAAAAGTATGTTGGGACTAGAATTTATAAATTCATTTAGTAGGTATTTAGAGTTAGAACTTAAAACTCATAATTACAAAATAGAAGAATTAGAGTCTCAAATTAGCAATCTTTATAAGAAGACTTTAAATAAAAAAGTAGCACATTCAGAAGAAGAAAGTCGTGAGCTTGAAGAGTTAAAACTTAAACTCGATGAGCTTAAAAGGGAGAGAGAACTTAAGAAGATGTCACTATGTTACAAGACAATGCTAAAGCTTAAAGCTACTGATACAGATGTGCGCTCTAAATTACAAATTTAAAGGACATGGTAATGGATATATATAAACTACCTATATTTAAAGAAATGGAGCGAGAGTACAAGCGTGATTTTGGTATTGATATAATGGATTTTATTAAACCGAAAGCATTGGAGGTTGATTTTAAAGGGTTTGAGGAGAGACACTTAACTACAAAGCAACGAGAAGTACTTAAATCTATTGAAAAACATAGACAAACTAAAATAATCCTATCAGGTGGTATTGCTAGTGGTAAAACATTTCTAGCATGTTATCTATTCTTAAAAATACTGCTTACAAATAGGAATGTGTATAAAAAAAATACTAATAATTTTATAATAGGAAATTCCCAAAAATCATTAGAGGTTAATGTTATGAGTGAGTTAGAAGATATTGCTAGTATGCTTAAGATCCCCTTTAGGCCAAAATTTTCTAATACATCATATTTTGAAATAGACTCGCTAAGAGTTAATTTGTATGGAGGAGATAGGGCAAGTGATTTTGAGAGGTTTAGAGGCTCTAATTCAGCGCTTATTTACGTTAATGAAGCAACAACACTGCATAAGGAAACATTAATAGAATGTTTAAAAAGGCTTAGAGTAGGAATGCAAACCATTATATTTGATACCAATCCTGACAGCCCGGAGCATTTTTTTAAAACAGATTATATTGATAATACAGAAATTTACTCTACATATAACTTTACAACATATGATAATGAATTAATACCCGCGGAATTTATTAAAACCCAAGAAAAAATTTACAGGGACATTCCAACATATAAAGCAAGGGTACTACTTGGAGAATGGGTCGCATCCTGTGATGCGATATTTACTAATGTTAATCTTACAAGTAAGCATGAATTTATCTCCCCAATAGCATATTTAGATCCTGCATACAGTATTGGAGGAGATAATACAGCTATTTGTGTTCTAGAGCGAGTAGATCAAAGTTATTATGCGTTTATATTTCAAGAAAAGTTACCAGTAGGTGATCCTAAGATGTTAAATACAATTAAAACTATACTTACAAATCTTAATGTACACAAACTATATGTTGAAGATAGGGATGATATTTCTGGGCATGGGAATGTGACTAAAACGTTTCTTAAACTTAGAGCGGGTATGAGTCATAATTTTAAAATTGCTCCAATTAAACCTATAAGTAATAAATTTACTAGAATTGCTACGTTAATAGAGCCATTTGCAACATCTAAACTTAGTATTATGGATTATTCAAGTAAGTCAGCTATATCTGATATTTATAAGTATAAAGGAGATGGTAAGAGTGATGATGATTCATTAGATAGCCTGTCAGCATCATATATGTTATTGACTTTGGGTGCTCGTTCTCTTAAAGCACATTTTACTAAAATAAGGTTCCTATAACACTTAAAATATTATATAATAATTACATAAGGAGTGTTTTTATGGGACTTGCTCAACCTGTTATTACTCAACAAATGGTTATAGCTGAACTTACTAAAGCCGGTATTAAGAGAGATATCGCTATTGATCTGTCTTACAGATATTATAAAAATGAACTGACTTACAAAGATATTGAATTCTTAAAAGAAAACTTTGATATAAAGTTGAAACATTTAGAAGATGGGATTAGTAGTGTTAAGGATGAACTTAATACCAAAATAGATACTGTTGAGAATAACTTTAACCTTAAACTTGAAAAAGTCGAAGCTCTTTTACAATCTGAGATTAAATCTGTCAAAATTGAACTTGATAACAAGATTGATAACAAATTTAATGAACTTGATAACAAAATAGATACAGTTGAAAATAATCTTAACACTAAAATTGATACCAAATTTAATGAACTTGATACTAAGATTGATGTTAACAAAATGGAGCTTGATAGTAAACTTGATAAAACTGCATCTGAACTTAAGAGTACATTAAGACTTCATGGTTGGATGTTTGGTACTCTTATTACTCTTAATATAGGAATATTTTTAGCATTAATGTCATTATTAGTAAAGTAAATTTATTTATCTAAAGCCCCCCTTATTTAATTGACTTTCTGTCAATTATTTTTTTTAGTCATTTTTTTACAAAAATTATTTAAATTTTGTTAGAAACAATTAGTTTTTGTCAATTGTTGCGTTATATTTTCTCCATATATTTATGGTTAAAAGTTAAAGATATCATGATTTCAAATAGCAATATAAACGCAAGAGACTTATACCGTTACTCAATATTTTTTAGAAACTACATTTCAAATGTAGCAGAGGACACTCTTAAGAATGGAATTACCTTAAATAGTATTGATACTGCTTTTAATGTTAATGATGCTTTAGAAACCTTAAAAATAGAGTTGAAAGAAGCGTTATTGCAGTGTTTAATTAGTTACCGTTTTAATGGTGTTGGATACATTTTAGTTAAAACTGCTGACGTGCTGGAAGATTTACACTTAAGCGTGAACCTAGAACTTCCTATTGGGTTTATGTATCTTGACTATAACAATGTTCGTGATGAGGGGCCTGACTTTAATTATATAACATACACTTTCAAAATAAATACAGATGAGAAGATATCTTATAGAGAGTTGAAGATTCATAAGAGTAGGGTAATCATACACTCTAATTATGATTATATACTTAAAGCCTACAGTCCATGTTATACGCAAAGCTTTTTGCTTAATATATATCTTTTTGAACAAATATATAAAGAAATAGAGAGGAGAATAGAGCAACATAACTTTTTATTTTACAAGGATGAATCATTAGTAGCATTACAAGATGCACTGAGTGATGTTACGACTTCATTAGAGCTTTTAACTAAGGGCGTTAATTATAAGCCAAGTATATTTTCTAACCTGTTTAAAAGCAATGTAGATGAAAATCAAAATCATATAAGCACATTTAAGAGTGTAAATAGCGATTTAGAGCGAGAGCTTACACGGCTTAAATCTAACTTAAATAATAATGGTATTTTTTACAGTGGAACACCAGATGCTTCACTGGAGGTTATTAAGTATGATTTAACCTATTTAAAGGAAGCATTAACCTTAGTAAAGGCAAAGATAGGTGCTGACACAAAAGAGCCATTAACTAGAAGTTTTAATGAGCAAACCAAGGGGCTTGGAAATGATGGGAAAGGGGATAGGTCTAATTATTATGACTTTTTAAAAAGTGTTCAAGAACAAATTGAAGTTACTATTAATAGTAAACTTGTTAAGTATTTCAATCTTAAGATGCATTTTAATTCACTGTATGTGCTAAGTGAAGAAGAAAAAATAGAGAGAGATATGAGATTACTTGAAATGTATGACAAGTATGTAGCTTTAATGCTACATCCTGCCTTAAGTACAGTTGATAAGGCAAATTTACAAGACAGATTATTTATAAAAATAAAAGGAGATTAATATGGAAGTAGAGAAGACAAATGACTCTGTAAAGACCGCTACTGATACAGAATCAGTAAGTAAAACACCGGTTATGGTGAGTATAAGTGCTGCTGAATATGAAGAATATAAAGCGTATAAAGCAACAAAAGAATCTGATAATAAGGCTTTAAGTATTAATGAGCGTGTATCAAAAGAACTTGCTGAGGTTCAGGAGCGTGCATTATTACAAGATAAACTCTTAAAGGAAGCAACACGTATCAATGAGATTGATACACTTGCAAGTAAATACTTAAGTAATCACTTTAATAAAGAGGCATTACTCTCTAAAGGATATTCACTTGATGAGATACTCTTAGCCCAAAGCCGAGAGCTTGTTCGAAAATATGTATTACCTGAAGAGATAAAAGCTATAGCTAAGGTTGAATCAACAGAACATCTTGAAGGAAAGATATTGGAACAGCTTTTAGATTTGGCAAAGGTGAATATAAAACATAGAAAGCGTAATGTGAGTATGAGTGATGTTTCTTCTAAAAATGGGAGTGTTAAATTTAGAGAGACAATATCAATCTCAGATCCAAATTTCAGACCAATTAATCGAAGTGAGATTACAGAAGGTATGATACAGTTTCATATAAATAAACAAAAACAGACTTCCGAAAGAATAAACAAACGCAGTGCTTAAGGGGAGGTTAGTGTGTCTAATAATATCACGCAACTTAAAAAAGAATATGAAGATAAACTTAAAGAAATCAAAGCATTAATGAAGAATCCTAGTAGTGACTTAGCTACTTTTAGTAACAATACTGATTTTAGAGATAAGAATTTACATTTTAGTAATTCTGGTGGAACTAGTACAAGTTCAGATACTGTAATTGTTAACTATCCAATTAAGGGATATCCATACAAGAGAGGAGTAAAGTTATCTTTTGAAGGTGACTTTGAACCTCGTGTTGAAGCTGGGGGTGGTGATGACCTTTTTGGTATATGCATTAATATAGATGATTTTACACAAAGGGCAACAGTAGTACCAATTACGGAATATTTTGAAGGGTACTTAGTAGTAAAAAAGGATAGTCAATCTTCAATTAATGCTGGAGATAAATTGTCCTTCAATACAAATGGTGAACTTGAAAAGGCTAGTACTTCAAATAACACTAAAGTGAATGCAATAGCTTTATCAAAAGCATACAAATTAAATGATAGTCTCTACATAATAAATGTTAGTGTATTTGGAAATAGGGCATTGAAGGGTAGTTAATGAGTTCTGTAAGTGAAAAAATAACTACTTCTAGCGGTATTAAAGGTAATAAAGAAGTTCAAGACAGTGATACTTTGCATTCAGATTATGAATTAGAGAGTCAAATGGCAAATTCAGAGCAAATAGAATTTTTAAAAACACTAGATGTAGAAACATTAAATACTCTAGATACTCTAGAGGATGTAGAATCATTGAGAATAAGTAGTCAGCCTAAAAGCCGCAGCAAAAGACATACACCTGCACAAGTAGCGTCACTTGAGACTCAATACAGAGATGCAATCCTAAAGCTTAGACAATACACTAAGAATCAACATGAAGATAGGGCTTTATTTAGTGGTTTTGAGAATGGATTTCAAGATAAGATGAAAATTATTGATTCTAATGCCCTCTCAATATCTAGTAGTGTTGACATTATAGGAAAGTATCCATATAAAGGATGGCCATTCAAGCGTGCTGTTAAGCTTTCAGTAGAGAGTGATACTGTTTATGTCATACCAAATGGGATGCATGTGTTAATAAAAATCCTACAACGTTAGCAAATGGAGTTAAGGCTAACTCAACTATTAACTTTAAAGCACATCTATTTAAGCTTGATTACCTTAAAATACAATACAGATTTAGACATTTAAAGCAAACTGCTGAAGGATTTTATCAAGATAATGATTATGTAGGTAGTGTAAGTAATAATTTATTGCCTTTCAAAGAAGCATTTAAGCTTACAAGTGATGAGATTATCAAGATTATCGATCATTTTATCTTAACCGGTACTGTCACAGTAAAAAAGATGGTAGGAGTCAAAAAGTATTACTTCCTAATATGTACGGGCTACTTAATATGCCAAATCAAGTTAAAGAAGAAGTTGAGGCTTCTAATAAAGATAAAATGGATAAGATCTTTGAAAAAAATAAAGTCAGGACTTGCAAAATTAGAGCTAGGAGAAAGAATTCTCAACACCTATGGTGGTATTAGTTGACCCATTAACAAGTTTGAAACTTGTTGAACCATATGCAATACCAAGTACGTCCTCATCATCTAATGTTTATTCTTCAACTGTTTCATGGGAAGATTTCCTTATTAAGACCATAAAGGCTGTTAATAATAGAAGAGAAGTATATATACAGACAAGTCATTTACTAAAAAACCAGATACTCATTTATCCAATGAGTCCAAAATTACTAAAGTTAAAACTAAGTAGATATACGTTACCAATTCTAAATAGACAAATTGATAAGGACTCAACTGATATTGCACATTCATACCTTGATTTTGTACTTGGTGGGCTCTTAGCAACAGACAATACTATTTTGAGAGTTGATATTAAGCAAAGTTAATTATTAGTAGGAGAGGAGTAGATATGTCAGGAGAGCTTCAAACACTTCATAGTAAAGTCTTAAGTTTACTTAACTTAAATGAAGAAATATTATCATTTACACAGTTTGAAACTTACACAGAACTACTTGAAATGATAATAATAACTAAAGGAATTAATGCTCGTGTGATTAGCTCCTCCCATCTGATACTATTGCTTTGTTACTATATAGGCTGCAGGCTAAGTCAAGCAGGGATGATACGTGAATTTGGTCTTGAGAGGATCAAAAATGAAAAGCTAAATGAACTTGAAATTTCATATCACCCTGCTAGTAATGAGACTAATACTACTTTAAGTTTTTGTAGACAGTTTGAATCTTTACTTAGTTCTCTAAAAAGCCAAACAAACATACCCTCTTGTTGTTTAGGATTTATAAGGTGATGAGTAGCATTAGAGATAGACTTTCAAAGTTAGCATCAAGAGTAATCTCTTATTTTAAGAATGAAGAGACTTTAAAACTTTATAAAGGAACCTATGCTTACCTGGAGAATTTAGCCTCGCATGATATAACTTTCAATAAGAATAACTCAAGTGAGTTTAAGGGAGTACTCTTTAGTATAAAAGCTGACACGCTTGCAAGCGTTCCTGAAATTAATCTTTATGATATAAAATCACTTCACAAACTTTATACTACGTCCAATTTGGATTTTGAACTTAAAGATAGAATTTCAGATGAAAGTACATTTTATGAAATTCTAAGTATCGACTCTAGTGTTGGCTATCTTACTATGATTTTGAAGGAAGTAGAATGGAAGTAGAGATTGGTTGGTTTGATAAACGAAATGCTAAAATTGCAAGTCTTCATGAGATGGGTAGTAGCAAATTGCCTTTAAGGTCACATCTTTATGCTGTTGCTGATAATTATAAATTTAGAGAGTATATAAATACACCTTATATAAAGGCATGTTTTCTTCAAAGTCCAAAGAAAGGAATGCAAGCTATAGCAGAAGCATTTATTACTTATTACACAAATTATGTCATATCCGGTAAGGTAAAACCATCACTCTCTAGTAAGACAATTGCTTCTAAGAGAGATAAAGGTTCTCCTCATCCAGAAGTTGCTCTGGTTGATACTGGGGAGATGATAAATTCTATTAGCTATAGGATAAATGAGTGATATTAAGTACACAGAACATACACAAAAGCTTAATCTCTTATTTTAAAATTTTTAAAGAACGTATCTCTAAATTAGAGATAAAGTTAGATTTAATTAATACATACAATCATCCATACATGTCTAAATACACTATTCAATGTGAAAACATTATTGCAATTAAATTTGAAAATATGGACGATCTAACGTTAGGCTCAAGAGCTGGTGCATTTTACAAAAATGTAAATGAGTTTAGTTTGCATTTTCAAATATTCATTTTAAGTCAGGTTATAAACTCTAAAGACAAGGATGCTTATTACACCATGTTTCAAATTTATAGTCTACTTAGCGATTTTATTTACGAGAATACTTGTAAGTTAACACTAGAACAAGAAGAAGATGATAAATACTCAATTAGGGTCAACTTATATATTTACCCTACAACAAATATGCAAAACAGTGGACTTGTTAAAATTGATTCTAATTATAGCAACGCTGCATATTGTTGCAGTCAAGCTTTTAAAGCTAATGTACAAGTAATAGAACAACTAATTAGGGAGGAGAAGTGAATGCCGCAAGATACAATTAGTGTGAATTTGGCACATTCTAGATTAGATATAAATTATGTAAATTACTACGCGCCTTTACTTGTTTACAAATGTGCCAAAATTAAAGTTAACACCACAACACCCAAGGTAAAAATATTAAACTTAAATATAAATAACTTTGAGAGACAGATTGATGCACTTGAGAAAGAAGGTAGTAATGGAGAGGATGAATTTGGTAAGGAAAAGGAGTACTTAAAGAGCGCAATACAAGCATTCTTTTCTTCAGGTGATGCTGGACTTAAATCAGTTAAACTACTTATATATAAAGAAGGCACTGAAGCAAAGGCAATTAAGACAGAGCTTAGAGATAATAGATATACATTTATTGTACTTATAAACACCTATGCAAGTAACAGTGATGGTGGTGATGGACTTACTATTTACAAGGATGATTATACACATTTTAAAGACGATAAGCACTTTTTCGTATTTGCAACTAAAGAATCTGAAATCAAAGAACTATTTAAAAATGGTAGTAACTCTAAAGAAAAAATTATTGTTATCCACTCTAAAGGTGATGAGAACCTTCATTTGCGGTTTATATCTAAATACTTACATGAAGCTAGTATATTTCAAGCTGCTAATCCTTATGGACTCAAACTTAGCGGCATGGAGCCTATTACTGATGATGATACAATTTCTAAACTTAGAGGGGCAAATATTAACTTCTACTCACTTCTTAATGAAACTGGTCTTGATGGTGTTAAAGCTTTCAAAGAAGGAGTAACTCTTTCAGGCACTCCTATTGATGAACTCTTCACTTACCATTATATCAAATATGAATTTACATCAGAGCTTATTAGAGTATGGAATTTTAATGGTAGACAAAATAGTAAATTATCAAAACTGCAACTCTCAGGAGAGCGAGATAATGCTTACAGTGCAGCTATTGAATGTATGCTTAAACGTTTCATTGATGGAGGTCTAATTGTTGCGTACTCTAAGCTTAAGATTCAAGTATCATCAACACCTCAGCTAAAGCTTTTATTATCCGTAGAGATTACTTATAACCACTCTATGAACGCCGTTCTTTTAAACATTACAGCACAAGATATACAAAATTATCTAAATAGCTTAAAGGAGACTTAAACAATGACACAATGTTATGATTTAAGAAACATAGTTTTTTCAATTGGCGGGCATGAGATTCAAAGCGGTAAGTTAGAACTTACAAGTGAACCTACAACAAGAGCGGTAGCTAGCAGTGAAGATAGAGGGTTTCCCATAGTTAGCTTTAGAGACCCTAGAACCATTGTTTTTATATTCAATATTGAGGTTTCAATTGGAACTTATGATTACAAACTGCTAACAAAGCTTTCAAAAGACCAATTCTATAACATGTCCAAAAGTAAAAATGAAAGAATGTTAGATTTAGTATTCAATGACTTGGAAGACATCAAAATCATATCTAACTCTGCATTTTTTGCAGAAGAACCTTCAAGAAGCTACTCTGCTGAGGCTGAAAAGGTTACTTTTGAGATAAGAGCAGTTGGATGCACAGTTGATAATTAAATTTAATAATTAAGGAGGATTTGTGATTACACGTTACAAAATGAATATTTTAACTAAAGACAAAACACATACATTTGAAGTAAGAGTACTTCCTGTCTACAAGTGGGACTCTATATTAGGATTTTCACAAAGTGAAGGCATACATAAACTAAATGAAATTAAATATTTAAGCGAAATTACCAATTTAATGATTAAACCTGGCTTTTTAGATGAATTTTACTTTATTTTAAATGAAAATAGAGAGTACATTACTTACTATAAAGAATATCTTCAAGCCATACTTTACTCAATTCAGTTTGATACATTCAAATCAGATCCTGACTTTAAGAGACCAAATTTAGTTTACTTAAGTCATTATCTAAATAATACTAGTGGCTTTATACAATTTGATTACATTGATGATAGTTGGAATTATGAAGAGATAATACAAAATATCAAAATATAGAAGGTATTTAAAACTTATGAAAAGCAGTAGTAATGAATATATACAAGTATTACATGAAACTAAGCTTGAATATTTTAAGCTACTTGAAGAGATAAAACAAAACAAATATTTCTTTCCAATTATCATGGGTGTTTGCACTTTAAATGACGTAAAAACACTAAATTATAAAGATTTAATGGAAGTTAACAAAATATCTGAACTTAAACTTGAAAAGCAAATATTTGAAATGTTCCTTAGTAAAGGTGTATTATGAATGATACAAAATTTACAATTAAATTTAAAGGTGTACTTGATCACGCATTAACTCGCAAATCTTTAGAACAAGATATAGCCAAACTAGAACGTTTAATTAAACCTAAGCGATCACATCTAAAGAGTACTAGGGATATATTAAAACACAATTTATATGAGAAGAAACGTGAACTAGCCAAACAAAAAAAATATGAACGTTTAAGGGAAAGTGTAGAAAAGTTTAGACTTACTAAGACTAAAAAACTCATTAAGCTTGGATACACATTTGAAGACGCTAGGCGAAAAGCATTCAAGCATTCCTTAATGTCAACTAAAGAGCGAAGACGACTAGAATATGAAGATTTGAAACGTGGGGGGCACAAAGCAACAACACTTAACAAAACCGTTCAAAGTAGTATTCTTAAAGGCGCTAGTATTTTAAAAATCGCTGCTGGGACTGCTCTTGGAAATGCTGTTAGTAGTGGTGCTTCGGGAATATTTAGTTATGCTAAGAAATCTTTAGAAGAAAATGCAAAATTAAGTAAAACACATGCAATTACTTCAAAAGTATTTACAACAGGTGAGAAGAAATCATTAAGTCACATGCTTAAAGGATTTTCCGGTTTTGAAAGGGATTTAGAGAGAGAAGATTTCCTAAACTTGGCTGGGATAATTAGAAAAGAACTCGAATTTTTAGGTCAAAACAATGACAATAATCTTAAAAAGGCAGTAGAATTTGCTGCAAAGCTTAAATCTACTGGGGTTGTTGATGATACTAACTCGGCTATTGCAGCAGTAGTAGAATTCTTGCAAGGTAAAAGCGGTCCTCTCTATGACATTATGAGCTCATTTAAAGAGTTTACTGGTAAATATAATGAACGAGCCGCAATGGAATATGACATACTAGCACCAGGCCAGGCCCTTGATTACAGAAGTCATAAACTAAAGGAAGTAATTAACGATTGGAACTCACTTAAATTTCCTACTTACTCAAGCTCGACAGAAGAGGCTAAAAGTAGCTTAGAAAAGCTTAATGACACAGGTTCAAAACTTACTGCCAAGGTATTAGAACCGTTAGTTACTTCTTTAAACAAAATACTCGATTGGGCTTTAACGTTTAATTTTCAAACACATGTTATTAACCCCTTAATAGACGGGTTTAAAAGTTTTTTCGGTGACATTAACGAATGGCTTATAAAACTTGGCAAGAGAACTTTAAAATTAATACTGCCTAGTAAAATATACAGATTGGTATTTGGCAGCGAACCTGCAACAGATAAAAGTCATTCACCACTCTTAAGTACTGATACTGAAGCAAAATTAGAAACAGACGCAAGTATAAAAACACCAAGGTAAATATATGATATCACAATTTACAACTGATTTTACTTATAAATACAAAGACACAGCACCCCTAAAGGCAACCCTAGACCCTTTAAATCTTACACCATCACAAATAACAAATATCCTTAAAGAAACATTCAATGAAATCTCTACCGTGTTTATGGCATATAATTTCTTAAGTTTATGTCCAAGGATGGACTTTAAAGGACTTGGATATGTCCCTCAAGGGTTCTTCATTTTACCTAAAAGTGAACTAATTAGCACAACTTACACCACAACATGTTCAAAACATCCTGTAATTGACTATTACACACGTAAAGCTGAATATGTAAGCTACAATCCAACTTTTACTGGCGAAGTTATCACACTAAATAATGCTGTATTAACTAGTGCTTATAAGGAACTGCTTAATTTTTCAACTAATACGGCTTTTGGAAAGTTAATTTTTCCTCATACTAGTAATTTAGCAAAACAACAACTGGTTAACAGAGTTGAAGAGAGTGTACCATTTAGCCTCTACAGCCCAACTCTAGGGTTTAGAAGCATAGTTGCAATTACATCTCTTACCCTTAAAGACACAGTATACCTTGATGAGGTTGAAATTAGTCTCACATTAGAAGTTCTTAAAACATTTAATGTATATAAAGGATAAGGAAATGGAAGAAAGGCTTATCAAATACGACTTTAAAATCGAATTTTATAACATAAGTCAAACTAGCACATCAGAAGAAAAACCTAAAATCATAATTAAAACTGAAGACGGTATACACATTGACATATCAATATCTGATATTTACTCAAGCAATAATTATGTGTGTGCAAAGAGAAGCAAGCTAAGTCTTTGGAACTTATCTCTTGATTTTACTCGTAATGTAAATGAAGGAGATATTGTAAAGATATTTTATAAAAAATTCGCAGACTCTAGAGATTATGATTTTATTATGTCAGGGTATTTAGGTGTTCCTATGAGTACTGATTATGATAGTGGTGATTTTAGTGTTGATCTTGAAGTTCATTTGGCAACAAAAAGTAATTACTTCAATAGCAAACTTGACATAAATCAATTTCAAGGCATGAGTGTAGAGAATGCCATCTCTATAGCATTTCCTAATAGACATATAATCAATATGAGTTATGCTGATAGAACAAAAATTATAACTGAAAGTTTTTGTGCAAATACTCCTCTTGAGTTTATTGAAAAGATAACTAAAAAGTATGTTCAAAGTGTTAGGACAGATATTGCACCTAAAGATCACAGACAACTTATTAAAGAATCAGCTCTCAGGCACACTCATGTTGAGTGTAATTATATCTTTACTAACGCCACACCTGAAGCTAAAGATACAAATTATATCTTTCTTGAAGATTTTGGTCTTCACTTTATCCCGCAACAAGAGATTGCTATTGGAAGTACCCGCAATATAAGACTTATATATTGGAATGCCAAGATTATGTATACACACAAACTAAAAGTTGGTGATAGGGTCAAATTTCTAGATTCGCTGGGGAGTGAAGTTAAGAGTAGCATTATAGAGACTAGTGCTGCTTTAAGCAATACTGGTGAGTGCTCACTTACCTTGAAGCTTTATGATGACTCTAATTATTTAAATATCAAAGGAGAAGCTCGATAACTTATGAACTTGAATTATGAAATATACAGAATGAACAGCCAAATGAAAGGTTCAGCACTAACACAAGAAGAGATAAAACTATGGACTTACAGAAATATTTTTATCTCTAAGCTAGGAATAATTAAATCTTTTAACTCCTCTACACAAGAAGGTGTCGTTTTACTCTCTGGAGAGACAGATTTAGAGATTAAAACACGCAATATATCAAATATGCACTTTACTCTTAAAGAAGGTGAGAGTGTTATCCTTCTTCAAAGTAGTATTAACCTTTTTAATGAGGATGATGATAATTATTTTGATAAAAACTATTTCTATATTCTAAGGCCTATTAATATGCAAAATGCTACTATCAAAGTTAATGACTTTACAATTGACATACAAAATCCCATAGACATTAAAGCTAATAATACAAGTCTAAGAGCAGTGCTGGAAGAGATTGTATCTTGTCTATACAATTTAAGGGTTACTGGACAATCAGTAGTTGAACCTAGTTTTTATAGTAATCTTACAAAGATTACAAGTAAAATAAATATGTTACTTAAATAGGTTTTTGTTAAATTAAGCAATATACTTGCTACCTTGAGGGTTAAAAATTGGATTTACAGATTGACAATCAATTTAATTCTGTCTTTAAACAAGACTTAGCATTAACTAATGGAATAAATGAACAAAAGCAACGTTTATTTATTTTCCTTAAAACTCCAAAGGGTAGTATTAAAAATGCTCCTCATTGGGGATTTGACTATGATCTTGCAGCAAGATTTGCTAAGACAAGCTCTTTAACACAAATTAAAACTTACCTTTCAAATATCATACAAGACCTAAGGATTGATGCTATAAACATTGAAACAACTATTATAAATAAAAAATTAAACATTACATTTGAATTTGCAAACGACACTTTGAATATGGAGATTAAAATATGAGTATTCTCTTTGATCCTGACTTTGGAACTTTAAAACAGGATATCCAACAAATAATTAATACCAAACGTGAATATTTAAGAGACACGTATGGAATTATAATTAATAATGACCCTACATCCATTTACAATATAATTGCAAACTCACTTGCAATAAAAGAATATGAACTAATAGGTGAGGTTAACAAATTATTTTCTCTTCTTAAACCAGATTCTCCTTATTGGAAGGAGATACAAAAACATATAAGCATTAAAAGTACTACCTATGATGCTATAAAAAGTGCATTACTAAATCTTAATGGAATTAGAAATGTCAATATTAAAAGCACAGCTGGTAAGGCTAGTATTTACCTAATATTAGATGACTCGATGATGAATAAAGAGAAGAGTCAAATTACAGACTCCAATCTTAAAGCATTAATTTGGGAGACACTTTATCTTACATGTCCTGTTGGTACTGTTTTTGAAGGCGATATTCTCATAGATGGAATTAATAGCCAAAATCAAAAAATTGATTACAAAGTATCAATTGGAAAACGCAAATACGCATATCTTAAGAGTAAATACAAAGTCAATCTTGAGAATCATATATACTTGAACATTGACTTTAAAATTAGAGAAATTTATACTCGAATTAAAAATAATAACTACACAGATATGGGAATAAGTTTTGAATATCAAGATTTCTTCGCTCCTGTTAATGAAATTAAAGGTGTTCATTGCATTGATGTTTCTGTTGCCATAAAAGATAACCTGGACGTAAAAATTACTGATATTAATACAAGCGAATTCAAGCAAAATGAGAATATTAAAATTGAAGCAAATGAAATTCTCGATCTAAATTTTAATGCTGATAGGTTGCTAATTGATATCTCTTCATAAAAAAAGGATAGATTATGGTAAATATACCGACATTTCTTAAAGACACTCAAGTTGAAAAAATTATAAATACTGAATTAGCATTTATAAATAAAATCATCAAAGAAATTAAAGATCTTATTGCTAATTTCGAAGATATTAATGCTAGTGAGCACCTAAATTCAAGATTCATAGCGTTTTGGTTATCTGATATACTACAAATTATTTACTCAACAAACCAAACACTTGAAACACTTGCTAAAAATATTGATAGTGTACTATTTGCTTTGCGTCATATTGGAACCCATGAATCATTTATAAAACTATTTAAGGCTTTTCTTAATGTTGATATTGTTCCTACTACTCTAGAGCCTGGTGTTATTAACATCAAACTTAAAAGTCATATTAAAACTAATGTTATCGTATTTATTGTAGGTAGTACTCCAAAAAACTCCCCATATAAAAAAATTATCTTTAGAACTAAAAAAAATGGGCAAATCTTTAAAAAAGCTTGGACTATGACCTTGCTTCCTAAAGGATATGAGCATTCAATTTATGCACTTATTAAAAAACTGATCCCTATTGGAAGAGTACTCAAGATACAAGACCATGAGGGTCAATATATAAAAGAATTTAAAGGATAATAGTTAAGGAGATTTTATGTCAAGTCAAGAACCTGAAGGTATTGTAAAACACGATGATACAATTGAGATTAAAAATCTTAATAAATTAACCAAGCTTAAACCCACTGACCTTTTGGTCCTAGATGATGGGTTTTCTAGTTGTCATGCTATTACTCTTGATAACTTCCATAAGGACTTACATACAAAAATATTCCTAGATGATGGTGATCGAAAGAATGATTTCAAACAAGTTATCAAAACACTAATTGCTAATGAATTGCTAAGCGACACCAATTTTATAAACCAAGTTTATAGTCAAGTACTTACCAAATTTTTAAAAGATGACTCTAGTAGTATTTCACAGACATATAATAAAGTTATAGAAAAACTTAAAAATAATGAATCTAGTGTTATGGACACTATTATAAGTAAAGTTACAAGTAAGTTTGAATCTAACTTGCCTGAAGATAATTTAAGCAAAAGTCATTACTTTATAGGACTTTATTACTCTAGTTTAAAAAAATTCCAGTACAAGAATATCTAACTGGTATTAGTAACAGCTTTAGTACAAGTAGTACTACTACAATAAGAGCAACTAGTTATAATAGTGACGGGTTTTATAGAAACACTGTGTACATGTCTAGTTTAAAATATGGACGTTATGTCTTTGACCTTGGGTCCACAGCTACATCTAACAATGAAGAAATTATTATACAAACAGACAGTTCATATGATGATAGTCCCATATATTTAATTGTCAAAGTTACTGCAAGATCTAATTCAACTTCACAATCTGATAAAGAAGTAAGCATAAAATATAGCTATTCTTCAAAACGAACTATCTTTAAGCTTTCAAGTGTACATGGCGGTACAGGTTTTGATGCCAATATTCTAGAAGGTTGGTATATGCAAAAGAATGTGAGTGGCGTTCCTTTACTCGTGAAGCTATAATTTTTATTTGTATTTTTTAGTTTTGTTTTTGCTATATTGATATATAGTTGTAGCTACCAATTTAAATGAGAGGAGACATAAAGTTGAATGAAGTTGAGAATAATGTATTAAATTTTTTACTTCAACTGATTAACATCAATGAAGTGAAGTTAGTTATTATTGGTGCCTTTATCTTAAGTCTTGGACTGATCTTCAAGCCAGCAATCAAAGATATACTAACTATTTTAGCTAGTAAGATAAAAAAACAAGGTAAAGACACAGATAAAGGAGAGGACTTATGAAATTAAGCACTGCTAAATTAAGTGTTGATATTTTAAATAACTTTACCGAAATTATTAAAAGTAATCACCACGGTAAAAATACTGCCACTTATATCAATATTTTTACTAAAGTGGTTAATTACTTTTACGTTCTATATGAAGCTAGCATATATCAAATAGAAGGGAGGGAAGCTATTAAACTACTACGTGAAATTGAGGAGATACTAAGGATTAACATTGAAATCATAGAAAATGCTGATGATCACGATGAGCTTACAAAATACACATCACAACTTAGAGCTAAACGTAACAAGATAATGAGCACTTACATCAAAATGCTAAAGGAGGCATAATTTGAGTAAACTTATAAAACTAACCCTTTTAACAGTTATCTTTTCATGTACATCTATTGCGTCACTAACAGAGGAGCCAACACCTCCTAAAACCCAAACTATTAAAGAACTAAGTGTATATGAAGCTAAGTTATCTGATTATGTTATGTACTTACAAGTATTCTTAACTAGAACAAAGAAAAAGGTTAATGACCCAAAGTATCCTAAGTTTACTTACTTTGATACATCAACACTGAAATCTGAGAGTACAATTGATGATTTAATGTTTAATATCAATCTGTTTAAAGAATATATTAGTATAATTAAACCCATTGCCCAAATGGTGTACAAAAGATATTCAAAATTACAAAATTAAATAAATAAAAAAGATAAGCCCTCACCTAAGGGCTTATCTTTTAAAATAAATGGAATAGAGGTCCTGTTTACTCACATAGATACCCAAAATTATTATCACTAGCTATATATCCAAATAATTTGAGTGGACTCTGGCCATATTTTGGCTCTCTATATGTTAAAAATTTAGAAAAACCTTCAATTACTTCTGGATCAGACTCTGTTCTCTTTAAATAATTATTTATAAGCTCAGTCCAATACTTTATAGTTTTAAGCTCTGGTTTGGTTTCAAAAAACTTGAGTATACTCGAATCATCATCATTCTTTAATTGTATTAAAAACTTATCTATCATTTCTAAACTATCAAAAGGTGCATCATCTAATACCGAATGCATCCTTTTAGATGCTTGAAGCAATTTCTTGTAATAATGATACTTAGCGGGTATACGTTTAGGAAGTTTATCAAGACTAATTACAGATTTATGACTTACAGGTGGCTGTTTTGTTTCACCTTTAGTTACTCTTTTAGTATTAATATCTTTATCTTTATTTAAAGAATTTACAGGTGAAACATCCACACTACTAACTCTTTCTCCATTAGCTTCTTGAACATGCTCTAAGGAACTAGCATCAGTGTCAACTTCACTCTCAATTGAAAGATAAGCAACAAGTGCATACCGTTTAAAATAAGTTATTGCTGAGCCCACAAGTTGAGGCAAAGTGTTTTGATTCTTTGATGATACAGATGACAGTTCTTCTGTATAAATTGGAGTATCAAATGACTCAGAATAGCCACTGTTTGGGCTATAAAATGTTGTTGTAATAACATTAATTGTACCATCTCCCAAAAGTTTAACGGTTGGAAGTTGAACAAAATCAATATCTAAATTATTGGTCTTTATAACGTTCTTAATCTCTCTTATTATCTCATTAAAGTCTTGATACTTATATCCATACCCATTAAGATTTTTATCAACACCACTTAAATTCATACGTAGACTGTAGAGAGACTTTAGAAAGTTTATCTTTGCTTGATTTTCATTTGTTACTGAATTTTGATTATTTACTCTTATATCTGTTACTTTTCTTGCTGTCTGTTTACTCTGTTTTTTAACTGCTCTGCGCATTCTAGTTTTTGTATTTATAATATTTTTTGTCATATTTAACTCCTCACTTATTAGGTTTTATAAATAAAATATTATAGCAAAAACTATTTTTTGTCAATATTTTAATAAAAAATATTATAGAATTGAATTATCGATATAGAGAATAAAAACTTAAGTCTTTGTTATCGTTTTTTTTTTTTGAAAAAACGATAACAAAGACTTAAAATCTTTGAAAAACACCTAATAAAATCGGAGTCTATATACAAATAGACCTCAACAATATCATTACTATATATTAAATCCAAAATAATGTCAATTTATTCACTCTTTTATTGCTCAATATCATTATTCTTTTCCAAAAAAATTCATTATTTTAATGAGTTTATCTTTTCCCTTAAAACTTCAAAATTAGAATTATCATTGTGAAGTAAAATGAAATCCACAGCTTCTTCAATAAACCCCTTATTAAAAACCTCCTTATACTTAGCCTCTTAAACTATTAAATTTTTTCATAAACTCTTCAAGTAAATCTTTTTTGTCTTTAAAAAGTTCATCCATTAAGAAACTTGTAAACTTAGCATTTTGCTTATAAAAATCGTAACTATCTTGATTCTTAAGCTGAAATCTTAATGGCTTTATTGGATTTTGTCTTGACTTTTTAATAGTATCACTATTTGTATTTCTTATAAGAAGAAGCGAATTTTGAATCCCATTCTGAATTATGTATTCTTCACTAAGCACCCCCTCGCTTATAGCCGCAGCCATCCTTATGTATCCATATACCTGAGTTCTAGCCAAGTTAAATTCTGATATAAAATCTGAAAAAGTTTTATATCCGTCTTGCAAATAAAGTTCTTTATCATTAATTTCTTTTAAAATCTTCATGGTAATTATTTTCGCATGTATTTCGTCTTTTAAATTAATCATTAACTTACGCTTTAATTCCCTGAAATATTCTAGTGATGAATTCTGTTCATCTACAATAGTACTAGTATTAACTGAATTCAGTATTGCATTTGTATTATTCCCCTCAACCAACACATTAATATCATTAGATAAATTGCGTCTTTGAACTTGCAAATCTAACTTTTTACTCATAGTGACTCCTTTCAAATTGTGCGTTGCAACGCACAATTATATGTTTGTTAAAATTCAACTTTTGATAAGAAAACATTCATAGCATTTTGATATTCACATATATAGTCTTTTCCTAAATCAAAATTACTACTCTCAGCTATTCTTCTGTTTAAATCTTCTCTTTCTGATACAATGCCTAAGAAATTAGGCATTATTTCTAATTGCTTTAATAATTCTTTATGTGTAAGATTGTGTTTAAATCTAGTTACAATCAAAAAAATAGGTAATTTTAAATTATACTTATTTATGTAAGCAGATAATAAATCAAAACTTTCAATTGTCCATCTCTCGGCTGTCATTGGCACTATTATATAATCAGTGGATATTAAAGCTAATCTTAAAGTAAAACCTAAACAAGGATTGGTATCAATAACTATATAGTCATAAATACCTTTTAAATAAGATATTTGTTTTTTCAATTTTAAATCACCCAATGCAAAAGTCCTATTACAATTAACACATTCATACTTCTCATTAAGAGAATATAAGCTCATATAACTAGGTATTATGTCTAAATTAGAATTGATATTAACTATTGAATTATTAATATCAATTTTTTCTATTAAAACTTCGTGTATATTAATATTGGGAATTGATATATTTTGCCCTATTATTGCATTAAAATAATAACTAGTAACTGAAGCCTGGGTATCCATATCGATTAAAAGTACTTTATATTTTTGAGCCAATAGTGTTGCAAATATAATTGAACTTGTACTTTTTCCAACACCACCTTTAATGTTTGTAATAGTAATTATTTTAAGGTTTTTTCTATCCATTTGGTAATTATCCCTCCTTCTGGTAATTTTTTACCATAAAATTCACATACTTCTTTTTCTAGTTTTGAAATATTTTCAATTAAAGATTGATAATATTTTGTATCTAATTTATCTTTCCTAATTAAACGAGATATCCCTTTAAGATAACAAAATACACTTCCTTTTTTAAATCTAAATTCTATGTAATAAACCTTTGAAAATGAGGTTGTTTTAACGATTCCATTTTCCTCATACTTTTTTACAATATTCTGTATTGGTTTCCTATAACCGTAATAAATACCTAAAAATTTATCATCTCCTTTTATAGAAAATAAATTAAAAGGTGTTATTTTTGCTTGATTAAATAGTCCTCTAAATGAAATAAAGAATTTATCCTTTTGTCTTTCATCAACTCCAAATGAATAGAAATCATTCATTATCTTGGTGTGATACATTGTTTTGTTATCAACTTTCTCTATTTTTGTAAAAAGATCTCTGCTTTTCAATTTATCCTTAATTTCTAATTTTTTATCTTTAAGGCGTTCTAACACACTCTCCATAACTAATCCTTAACTAGTAACTTTTTTAGATTCTCCTAATTGTAAATAATCTTTATTATCTTCCATTAACTCTAAAAGTTCATAGTAGTAATGGTTACTAAATACCTTGTCATATTCTAATTTGTTCTGTTTGCTTAAATAATTCTTTAATATTGGTACCAAAACCGATATGTCCACTTTATGTTTTAATTGTTCAAGAAGTATGCTAAATACGTTATTCCTAATGTCTCTTTCACTTTCTTTCACGTTTTTATTAGCACATTCAACTGTTTTTTTAAGTTTTTCTATTATCTTCTTTAAATCACTGTATTTATCTCTTTCTATGATAAAGTGGGGTTTGTTTTTATATTGTTCATACACGTTTTGTATTTGGATCTCTAATTGTTTATTGTCATATCCTTCATTCTCTAGATTAGCTTTTATCTCATCTAGTATCTTACTTAATTCTTTTTGTTTATTCTTAAGCTTACTGTTATTTGGTTTAATATCATTTATTCTTCTATACCCACTATTTTCAGCTATTTTAATGGCTTTAAATGATTGAATTTTAAAATCTTTGTCCGCTTCTAAATTCAAAATAGAGAGGAAAGCATTTGATTTAAAATTACATTTCTTAGCGTACTTCTCTACTTGTAATTTTTCTATAGTTTTTGTGTTGTTTTTATTTTCTTCTTTTTTATTATATTTATTATATAAACACGCCGCCTTTTCTACATTCTCCTTTTTATTACATCTTTTTTTAAGATAAATATTTACACGCTTTTGATATTTTTCTTCTTTTTTATCTCTAAAGTGTTTATTGATTATGCAATGACATTCTTTTTTAGAGTATTTAAGTTTGTAATGAATTTCAGTTCCCATGTTAACTCCCAAATGTTTGTGATAATTAATTGTGACACCTAATACTTTTTCTAATTTATAAAGATATTTTTGAAGTGTTTTAAGAGTAGTTTCTTTATGTCCATTGCGTCTTAGATTTCCATTAAAGTAATAAAGTATGTTGCTTTGAGTATATTTTTTAAGATTCAAGTTCACGTAATCTAATGTAGATATTAAAACTATTAATTTGTGTTGGTGTTTGTTGGTAGTCTTGTTTGTGCTTTTCAT